>JAJXWG010000079.1 GCA_021781695.1 Pseudomonadota bacterium | reverse complement strand
TGATACATGGCAAATTCATGCAGGAGCGTGTGCCGGAAGGTGCCAGGCGCATCAACGACATCGCGCTGTCAGGCAACGGGGAGCCGACCAGTGCTGCGGAGTTTCCTGAAGTCGTTGAGCTTATCTCTGAGATTCGTTCCGAGCTTGCGATACCCGCATCGGTCAAGACCGTGCTGATCACCAACGGCAGCCTGTTATATCGGGAAAAGGTGCAGCGGGGGCTGATCGAGCTGGCGGAAATCAGCGGCGAAGTGTGGTTCAAGCTCGATCGTGCAAGCGAGGCCGGCATGATGCAAATCAACGACACACAGGTGCGCATGGACAAGGTGCGGGCCAATCTCATCTCGGCGATCAAGTGCTGCCCGACCTGGCTGCAAACCTGCTGGTTCGCATTGGATGGCAAGTCGCCCTCAAGGCAGGATGAAGACGATTATCTGGCCCTGATCGGCTCGCTGCTTGGCGAAGGTCATCAACTCCAGGGCGTATTGCTGTATGGACTTGCGCGCCCCTCGCAGCAGGCTGAGGCTCCGCGTTTATCGGCCTTGCCCGAAGCCAGCTTGCAAGGCTTTGCAAACCGTATCGCGGCTTTGGGATTGCCGGTCAAGGTCAGCGTCTAGCAATAGATATGGAATTTGAACGTGACAGTCTGCTGCAATCCGTGCTGTTCGCGCCGCTGTACGCGGCGATAGCGAATCTCAAGGCTGACCAATTTCCGACGCTGGATGAATTGAATGCACTGCTGTTCAATCGCGAAATTTCCGTGCAGGGTGGCTCCGGGCTGCGCTTTGTTGCGCCGCAAGCAGGCAGGCTCGCGTTCGAGGAACAATACGAGCCGCGCTGCTATCTCTCGGGCGAAGTGCAGACGCGCGCGGAAAATTGGCACGACCTGTTCAATGCGCTGGTGTGGCTGACCTTCCCGAAGGCCAAGGCTGCAATCAATGCGCGGCATTATCGCGCACTGACAGATATCGACGCTGAAATGAGCAGCCAGCGGGGTGCTGTTCGCGACGCCAATACCTTGCTGGATGAGTCGGGCGTCATCGTGGCCTATGCCGATGAAGGGTTGGCTGATCTGCTGAGAAATTTCCAGTGGCGGGAACTGTTCTGGCAAAGACGCGATGAGGTTAGAAGCAGCACGAGATTTTATATTTTCGGCCACGGATTGTATGAGAAAGCCATGCAACCCTATGTCGGCATGACAGGGCATGGGTTGCTGATCAGGGTCGAGCAGGGATTCTTCGGCTTGCCGATCGAGCAGCAGTTGGCATACCTGGATGACAAGGTTGCGGAGTATCTTGCCGACTCGCAATATTGCCGCTGCACACACGAGTTATCTCCTGTGCCGCTGCTTGGCGTGCCCGAATGGTCTGTGGACAACGAATGTTCCAGTTACTATGACAACACCGCCTATTTCCGTCCCGGCAGGCGCAAATTTGTTCGAGTCGACAGTCGCAATTGTAAATTTTCCGGCAAGCGCTCATAATCGCCGCGTTTCCCATATATCCGAGGCCGCCATGCTTTTTTTCGACATGTTCCGACATGACCCGAAGTTCATTGCAATCAAGGGCGGGGAAGTATTGTTCCGCGAGGGAGATGCCGGCGAAGCGATGTATGTGCTGATAGAGGGAGAAGCCGAAGTGACCATTGCCGGCATGTTTTTCGAGAAGTGTGCGCCCGGCAGTTTTGTGGGCGAGCTGGCCGTGATCGACGACTCGCCGCGCTCTGCAACGGTCACTGCGTTGAAGGATTGCAGATTCGTCGTGATCAATCGGGAACGTTTCCAATTCCTGGTGGATGAAGCGCCCCGCTTTGCGATCGATGTGATGCGCGTGATGGCGCAGCGGTTAAGAAATTGCGACAGGCGCATATTGGCGGCAGGGCTGTCAGAAATGCCTGTCGACATGGCATCATCCGCGTAATAGTTATTCCCCTTTTTCATGCATGTAACGATCGCCTCTTGCTTCAGGAAAGGCGCGAACATCGTTGAATTTTTCGCGGGCGAAGTTGTGGCCAGGCAGCGCAAAAATGATAACATCGGCTTGTCATTTTGGAGAAAGAATTGAAGCAATCATCGGACAATCTGGTCGAGGTCAGCAATCTGCGTTTTGCCTATGGCAAGCGCGAGGTGCTGAAAGGAATCGATCTCGCGATACCGCACGGCAAGGTCGTGGCGATACTGGGCGTGAGCGGATGCGGCAAGAGCACGCTGCTGCATCATTTTGGAGGACAGCTAAAGCCCGCCAGCGGCAGCGTCAAGGTACTGGGGAAAGTGATACATGAGCTCAACAACGATGAGCTTTACGCGATGCGCCGGCAGATGGGCATGATGTTTCAGGTGAGCGGTCTGTTCAGCGATCTTAGCGTGTACGACAACCTGGCCTTCCCGATGCGCGAGCATACCGATCTGTCAGAGGAAATGATACGCGATCTGGTGTTGATGAAGCTTCAGGCCGTCGGTTTGCGTGGTGCGCATGGACTGATGCCGAAGGATCTGTCCGGCGGCATGGAGCGCCGCGTGGCGCTGGCCAGGGCGATCGCGCTCGATCCTCAGCTCATCATCTACGATGAGCCTTTCGCCGGGCTCGATCCGATCTCGCTCAATATCATCGCCAACCTGATCCGCAAGCTGAACGATGCGCTTGGCGTGACCTCCGTGGTGGTCACCTATGACATGTCCGAATCGCTCAAGATCGCAGATTATGTGTATTTCATTCATGACGGGAAGGTGGTGGCACAGGGGGAGGCATCGGAAATGTATGAATCCAAAGATCCGTTTGTGCATCAGTTCATACATGCCGAATCCGACGGGCCGGTCGCCTTCCAGTATCCAAGCCGGCCTTATGCAGAGGATATTTAGCCGTATGGGAAAAAACTGATGCCTTTGACGGTCTGCAGGAAATGCGAAAAGATCTTCCCATCGGGGAGTCCGAATTGCCCGTATTGCGGCGCGCCAGTTCAAAAGCAAGCGGCGCCGGTCGAAAAAAAGGATATCACGAATGTGCTGGTCGGCCTCATCATGCTGGTATGTCTGATGTTTCTCCTGATACTCAACACGACGAGAAAAACTGACCTTCAGGCTGATGCCGCTCTGCGGCAAAACTGTACTGCTTCGAATTGTCCGACGGGGACCAGAGCGATGACCTCACCCTCGCAGCAGGAACCTTATTACACCTGCAAGAGCCGTGAACTGTCGGACTATGCAAACTATGTGATGGACCTGATGCTGGCCCAAGTCAACTTCGCGGGGTCTTCGCCCAAGATCACCAGCAAGACGGGGGAGCCCGACGTGACGAAGAGTCAGCAGGCCATTCTTGACGACTACCGGGCGAAGGCGGGTGTCCTCACATTCGAGGGCGCTTTGTCAAAATGCTACAGGGGGTTAGGCAACATGAGAGTCACCGTGCTCGACAATCCCAAGGAAAGCAATAGCATCTACGTGCGCTCGGAAAGCAACCACAATGAAAAGTTCTGGCTGCCCAAGGTGAAACTCAACTTGCGCGAATGATGATCAGCTGCGGCGATAATACGCAATCAAGTTTGCAGTCGAGCTGTCATGATGCGAGTCTTTCGAGGAATCAAGCAGCTCAGGCAGGATTTTCCCGGCCAGCTGCTTGCCGAGCTCAACTCCCCACTGGTCGAAAGAGTTGATGTTCCACACGGTGCCCTGCACGAATACCTTGTGCTCGTAAAGCGCGATCAGCATGCCCAGCGTGCGGGGATCGAGACGATTAAACAACAAAGTATTGGTGGGCCTGTTGCCGGCGAACACCTTGTGTGGCAGCAGTGATTCCAGCGTCTCTTCCTGCATGCCTTGGGCCGCCAGCTCCGCGCGGGCTTCATCTCCTGTCTTGCCTATCATCAGCGCTTCGGTCTGAGCGAAGCAGTTGGCAAGCAATATCGCGTGGTGATCGCCGACAGGATTCTGGCTCTCGAGCGGTGCCAGGAAATCGGCCGGTATCATGCGGGTGCCCTGGTGTATCAGCTGGTAGAAGGCGTGCTGGCCATTGGTGCCCGGTTCACCCCATACCACCATGCCGGTGTCGTAGTCGACTGGCATGCCGTTGCGGTCCACGGATTTGCCGTTGCTCTCCATTTCCAGTTGCTGCAGATAGGCAGGGAAACGATGAAGATACTGGTCATACGGCAGCACCGCATTGGATGAGGTGCCGAAGAAGTTCCCATACCAGATGCCCAGCATGCCCATGATCACCGGCATGTTCTGTTCCAGCGGCGCTGTGCGAAAATGCATGTCCATCTCATGCGCGCCTGAGAGCAGTTCCTCGAATCTGTCCATGCCGACAAACAGCGCGATGGGCAGACCTATGGCCGACCACAGCGAATAGCGTCCCCCCACCCAGTCCCAGAATTCGAACACATGTTCGATGCCAAAGGCGGCAGTCGCCTTGAGATTGGTCGACACGGCTACAAAGTGCCTGGCAACTGCAGCCTCATCGTTCAACTGCTCGACCAGCCAGGCGCGGGCGGTGCGCGCATTGGTCAGTGTCTCCTGGGTGGTGAAGGTCTTTGAGCTGACGATGAACAGCGTGGTTTCCGCATCCAGTTTTTTCAGCGTCTCGGCAAGATGCGTGGCGTCCACGTTGGATACGAAGTGGGCGCGCAGGTTTTCTGAGCCATAGGGCTTCAATGCCTCGCAAGCCATCAGCGGGCCAAGGTCTGAACCGCCTATGCCTATGTTGACGATGTCGGTGATCGCGCGGCCAGTTTGTCCTGTGTGGCGACCACTGCGCACGTTATCCGCAAATTCGCGCATCGATCCCAGCACGCGCCTGACATCGGGCATCACGTCCCTGCCATCGACCAAGACGGGGTTGTCCGAACGGTTGCGCAGCGCCGTGTGCAGCACCGCGCGCTGTTCGGTGATGTTGATTTTGTCGCCTGAAAACATGCGCTCGATGGCATCCGGCAGTCCCGCGTGCTGGGCCAGATCGACGAGCAGCTTCCGGGTGTCTAAGTTGATGCGATTCTTCGAATAGTCGAGCAGCAGGCTGCCTGTCCTGATCGAGAATGTCTCAAAGCGCGATGCATCTTCCTGGAACATCTGGCGCATGTGGCGCGATTCCATGGCCCTGTGGTGTGCAATGAGGGCTTGCCAGGCTTTGGATGAGGAAAGTTTGGACATGATGACTTTATGAATGCATTCAGGGTGTGTTTGATGTCTGCGGCAGCAGTATGATGCCGGAAAGGGGCGGCAGGGTAATCTCGGCCGAGCAGGGCTGATTCATCCAGGGTATAGTCTCCGCAAACAGGGATCCCGCATTGCCGAGATTGCTTCCCGCGTAATAGGCCGAATCGCTGTTTAACACCTCGCGATAGGAAACATGGGCGGGCAGGCCGACCCGGTATTTTATGCGCGGCAAGGGTGTCAGATTCAGGATGATGACGGCGGTCGATCCGTCGCGCGCAATTCGCTGGTAGGAAAGCACCGATTTTTCGGCGTCATTGCAATCTATCCAGGAAAACCCTTCGGATTGAAAGTCCTGGTCGTGCAGCTGAGGCAGCGTTCGATAAAGCTCGTTGAGGTCACGCGTCAAATTCTGCATGCTGCGGTGGTACTCTTCGCTAAGCTGCCACCATTCCAGTTCCCACCTGGACTGCCATTCGCGACCCTGCGCTATTTCGTTGCCCATGAAGTTGAGCTTCTTGCCCGGGCAGGTCATCTGGTAGGTCAGCAGCAGGCGCAGATTGGCAAATTTCTGCCAGGCATCCCCCGGCATCTTTGAGAGCAGGGAGCCTTTGCCGTGCACGACTTCATCGTGCGAGAAAGGCAGGATGAAGTTCTCGGTGTAGGCATAGATCTGTCCGAAGGTCAGTTCGTTGTGATGATAGCGGCGGTGGACGGGGTCGTGGCTGAAGTAGCCCAGAGTGTCATTCATCCAGCCCATGTTCCACTTCATCGAAAAACCGAGTCCGCCGAGATAGACGGGCCGGGAGACAGCCGGCCATGCGGTGGACTCTTCGGCCATGGTCAGTGCGCCGGGGAATCTGTCGTGCACCATCACGTTCAGTTCGCGCAGAAATTCGACCGCTTCGAGATTTTCACGGCCACCGTATTTATTGGGTATCCATTCGCCGGCATTCCTCGAGTAATCGAGGTACAGCATCGAGGCGACCGCATCCACGCGCAGTCCGTCAAAATGGAATTCGGACAGCCAGTAATGCGCGCTGGACATCAGGAAAGACTTCACTTCGTTTCGGCCGAAATTGAAGATATGGGTCCCCCAGTCCTGATGAAAACCCTTGCGCGGATCTTCATGTTCGTAAAGCGCGGTGCCGTCGAAGCGCGCGAGCGCCCAATCGTCCTGGGGAAAATGCGCGGGCACCCAGTCGAGAATCACGCCGATGTCGGCCTGATGGCAGGCGTCGATCAGTTGGCGCAATTCGTCTGGTGAGCCAAAGCGGCTGGTCGGCGCAAAATAGCCGCTACACTGGTAACCCCAGGATTCATCCAGCGGATGCTCGGTCACCGGCATGAATTCGATGTGTGTATAGCCCATGCCTTTTACATAAGGCACGAGATCATGGGCCAACTCGCGGTAGGAGTAGAATCTGCCATCCGGGTGGCGTCTCCATGAGCCTGCATGCACTTCATAGATATTTACGGCGGAATGCAGCCAGTCCCACCCCGCACGTTTCTGCATCCATGCCTCATCCTGCCAGCTGTGACGTTGATCGGTCGCTGCAAGCGATGCGGTGCCTGGACGCAATTCGTAGCCTTGCGCATAGGGGTCGGTCTTGGTCAGTATGTGGCCGGTGTCGCGGTTGCGGATCTCAAAGCGATACAGCGCGTGCCGCGCGATTTCCGGAATGAAGATTTCCCATACGCCGCTCGAGCCATGCAGCCGCATGGGATTGATCCTGCCGTCCCAGCTGTTGAATTCGCCGATCACGCTGACGCGCTCTGCATTGGGTGCCCAGACCGCAAAACGCACGCCGGATACACCGTTTATTTCAATGGCATGGGAGCCCAGCATGCGATAGGCCTGCTGGAGCCTGCCTTCGCCGAAAAGGAACAGATCCTGCTGTGAAATATGAGCGGGAAACTGATAAGGGTCGAACACCTCGCGCGATGCGTTGCCCGTTTCGACTCGCAGACGATAGGGGAGGGCCGGGGCGCTTTCCCCCCTCCATTCGAACAGCCCTTCCGGGTGCGTTTTGACGAAGGGTTTGCCATGCAATAAGACTGCAGTCGCATGAGGATCGTAAAAGCGTATCACCGCATTTTCACCTTCATGATGTAGGCCGAGCAGAGCAAAGGGGTCGTGGAGGCGTGCCTGTAACAAAGATTTAATCTGTATAGTCACTTTAATTCCCGTTAGTTCTTGTGTCGTGCGCCGATTGTAAACGATAATGAGTGCGCCAAGAGAAAATGTAATCGATATGGAGGCTGAGA
>JAJXWG010000078.1 GCA_021781695.1 Pseudomonadota bacterium | reverse complement strand
CATGTGCCGGACGACTACCGCCGCCGCCAGACACTGAAAAACGCCGAGCGCTACATCACACCAGAACTGAAAACTTTCGAGGACAAGGCCCTGTCAGCCAACGAGCGCGCACTTGCTCGCGAAAAATTTCTCTATGAGCAGCTGCTCGAATATCTCTCTCCTTTCGTGCCTGAACTGCAACGCATCGCAGCAGCCATCGCTGAACTCGATGTGCTCTCTACCTTCAGTGAGCGCGCCGCAACGCTCGATTTCTGCGCGCCGCAGTTCTCAGACGACGAAACGATACGCATTGAAGAGGGCCGCCATCCGGTCGTGGAGGCACAGATTGAACGCTTCACGCCGAACGACACCGAACTTCACGACAAGCGCCGCATGCTGCTGATCACCGGCCCCAACATGGGCGGCAAATCCACCTACATGCGCCAGGTCGCGATCATCGCACTGCTCTCCCATGTCGGCTGTTTCGTCCCGGCTCAAACTGCGATTCTGGGCGAGATCGACCGGATATTCACGCGCATCGGCGCATCCGACGATCTGGCAAGCGGCCGCTCCACCTTCATGGTCGAGATGACCGAGGCTGCCAACATCCTCAACAACGCCACAAACAAAAGCCTGGTGCTGGTGGACGAGATCGGACGCGGCACATCGACTTTCGATGGCCTGGCATTGGCCCATGCGATCGCCTGCCATCTGCTGGAAAAAAATGGAAGCTATACACTGTTCGCCACACATTACTTTGAACTGACCAGGCTTTCGGAACAATACCCTAAGCTTGCCAACGTGCACCTTTCCGCCATCGAGCATCAGCACAGCATCGTGTTTCTGCATTCCGTAAGCGAGGGGGCGGCCAGCCAAAGCTACGGTCTGCAGGTCGCAGCCCTGGCAGGTGTGCCACTGGAGGTCATCAAGACAGCCAAGAAACAGCTGCGTCTGTTGGAACAGAACAGCGCCGCAATGAGCCCGCAGGGTGATCTTTTCGACCAAAGGATTTCCGAGGAGCCAGAAGAACATCCACTGCTCGACGCTTTGCGCAGCATCCAGCCCGATGAGCTGAGCCCCAAAGACGCACTGGAAAAACTCTACCAGCTTAAAGAACTGCTGTGATCGCCTTGCTGCATCAGGGCCTAATGCGAGAAAAGCACCATGGCCTTGCCTATAGCTATCCACACGCCGATCAGAAACGGCACGCCGACGGCAAGCCAGGCAAGCAACCCCCTGATGCCGAAACTTCCCCTGGCGGCCGTTATCGCATCCTTCGCCGTGACTCGGGTCTGATGGGCCAGCGCCTGCTCCTCTGCCAGTTCCACATCGGTCATGAAGTGCTTTGCATCCACAGGCCTGATCAGCATGTTGCAGAAAAAGCCTGCAACCAAAAGCCCTGCGAGTATGTACATGGTGTGGTCATAGACCAGATTCTTCGGCACCCCCGCGTGCAGTTGCGCTTCGCGCAGGTTGGCGATCAGCACGGGGCCGATGATGCCTGCGGCTGACCAGGCCGTGAGCAGCCTGCCGTGGATTGCGCCCACCATCTGTGTGCCAAAGATATCCGCAAGATAGGCAGGCACCGTCGCAAAACCGCCCCCATACATGGTCAGGATCACGCAGACCACCAGCACGAAAAGGCCGGCAGCACCCATATGGCCCAGTGTCGGCATCAGGCAGTAGAGCAACATGCCCAGTGTGAAAAATGTGTAATAGGTATTCTTGCGCCCTATCCAGTCGGACACCGATGCCCAGAAGAAACGTCCCAGGCTGTTGAACAGGCTGATCAGGCCCACGAGACCCGCTGCCGCCGCAGCAATAGCTGCCTTTTGCTCAACGGTAACGGACTCGATGTTTGATGCCCCGACCAAGAGCGGGCCGAAGATGTCCTGAAGCATGGGCGACGCCATGCCGATCACGCCTATGCCCGCGCTCACGTTGAGGCAAAGCACGCACCAGATCAGCCAGAACTGCGGGGTCTTCCAGACGCGGGAAAGGTGCACATGCTTGTTCGTGACCATGGCCCTGGATTGGCCTGCGTCAGGCGACCAGCCTTCAGGCACCCAACCTGCAGGGGAAATGCGGAAACCGAATGCGCCCAGCGTCATGACGACGAAGTAGAGCAGTCCCATCGCGATCAAAGTGTATGCCACACCCTGCCCTGCGCCGCCGAAGTGCTTCATCAGTGCGACTGCGATAGGCGCACCTATCATCGCGCCGCCGCCATATCCCATGATGGCCATGCCGGTCGCCATGCCCCGACGATCCGGGAACCATTTGATCAGCGTGGAAACCGGCGTGATATAACCCAGGCCCTGACCGATCCCGCCCAAAATGCCACAGCCCAACCAGACCAGCCAGAGCTGGTGCACCATCACACCCACGCCGCCCAGCACCATGCCGCCGCCCCAGCAGACTGCCGCGATGAATCCCGATTTGCGCGGGCCGGCATGCTCGAGCCATCCGCCCCAAAGAGCTGCGGACACGCCGAGCATGAAGATGAAGAGCGTGAAGGTGAGGCTGACTGTGGGCACGGTCCAGTTGCATTGCGTCGTGAAGAGCTCTGCTATCCATGACTGTTCTGAACAAGTAGCCTGCGCATCGCCCAAAAGCCTGGTCATCGGCAGCCAGAATACGGAAAAGCCATAGGCCATGCCTATGCAAAGATGTATCGCGAGCGCTGCGGGAGGAACCAGCCAGCGATTGAAGCTCGCGTTGGCAATGGTACGTTCTTTTGCAAACCATGAACTGGTCGCTGACAGGGGATGTGTCGTCATGTAATTCCCTTTATTTAACGGCTAGTCTGAAGATGGAAGATCATGGAAGTTTTGATAACGGGGTTCTTCGGGTAAAATGAAACGGTCGGCAGCATAAGCAGTTTTGCAACTGCCACGACCACTCTGCAACCTGTTTTGTATCCAGTTCTTTCGAATCAAGATACAAAGTAAAATTTCGCGCTCAAAATGATTCTATTCCGTTTTGCTGTTCTGCAAAGATTGCTGTTGGTTACGCCGTCCGACAGCTGGCTGGCCGGTTTTCGCCAACTTAGCATTATAAACTGCTCATGCTGCATGTGTCGTCAATGATGGATCAGTTGCTGCTCGACATCACGCCTCCCTGGCACCCGACGTTTGATAATTTTGTGGCAGGCCACAACAGCGAATTGCTCTCTGTCTTGCGCCATGCCCTTTCCGGTGATGGTGCAGAGCGATGCATTTACCTCTGGGGCGTTGAAGGCAGCGGCAAGAGCCATCTGCTGAAAGCCTGCGCAAACTCAGCCCTCCATGCAGTCTATGCAGAAGCCTGCGTGCCGGAACCTGCCGACATCGTTGCCGTGGATGACGTTGATTGTCTGGATCATGCAGCACAGATCGAACTGTTCAATCTGTACAACCGGATGCGCGAGAAGGGCAATATGCTCCTGATGAGCGGTGCAAAGTCGCCGCTGCATCTTGCGCTGCGCGACGATTTGCGCACCCGCCTGGGCTGGGGGCTGGTCTACCAGGTGCAGACCTTGAGCGATGAAGAGAAAGCAGAGGCGCTCGCGAAGCACGCGCTGAACAAGGGATTTTCACTTGCGCCGGAAGTCTCTCATTACCTGCTGCGTCATGGAAGGCGCGATCTGCCGAGTCTGCTTGCAGCGCTCGATGCGCTGGATGAACACTCAAGGCGGCTGCAGCGTGCGCCATCTGTGCCCTTGCTCAAGGAAGTTATTAACAACCAACTGGATTCCCGCTTGCGTGGGAATGAAGAAAATAAATGAATTTAGCCTTGTTTGATCTGGACAATACACTGCTCAACGGCGACAGCGATTTCGAATGGTCGCAGTTTCTGATACGCACAGGCGTGCTCGACCGCGAACTCTTCGAGGTGAAGAACCTCGCCTTTTATGAACAATACAAGGCCGGCACACTCGACATCCACGAGTTTCTGGATTTCCAGTTAAAACCCCTGTCGCGCCATTCCAGAAAAGTGCTTGATGCATGGCACCAGCAATTCATGCGCGAGAGCATCATGCCTATGATCACAAAGCCCTCGCGCGATCTGGTGAACCAGCATCGCAACGACGTATGCGCAATCATCACCGCGACCAACAGCTTTGTCACCGCACCGATCGCACGGGAATTTGGCATAGATCACCTGATCGCGACCGAACCTGAACAAAGAAATGGCGAGTTTACGGGCCGCGTTGCCGGCATCCCCTGTTTCCGTGAAGGAAAGATCGCGAGGCTAGACGAATGGCTTGCAGAACGTGGCTGGACGCTGGAGAGTTTTGAGAACACGGTGTTCTACAGCGATTCGCTGAATGATCTTCCGCTGCTAGGCAGGGTAAAGCATCCTGTCGCTGCAAACCCCGATGCAACACTGCGCGCGCATGCCGAACAGCATGGCTGGCGCATTATCAGCCTGCACTGATGCAAATCCGGCTCTACGGCACCCAGGGCTGCCATCTGTGCGATGAGGCCCGTGCAATGCTTGAGCAAACCGGGGCAGCTTATACCTATTTCGATATCATTGATGACGATGCGTTGTTTGCAAGATATGGCATGCAGATTCCTGTGATCATGCGCACGGACGGTGCGGAACTCGGCTGGCCGTTTGATATTTTCGCTCTGGCTCGATTTCTGGAATGCCACTGACTTACATGCGCCAGACCAGCAGAGTCGAGCCGTGTATGTCATCCACCTCGATGCGGCTATCTGGCGCCTGTTCCGGCACCGCAAAAGTACTGCTGATGAAGAGCGTGCCGGGACGCATCTCGGCTCTAGCCTTGAACATCAGCCTTTCCATGGGCACAGGCGACAGATAGGCAAACACCACGTCGTATTCTGCCAGATTGCAATCCCACAGACTGCCCCAGTTCACTTTGCAATTTTGCAAACTCATGCATCGCAGGCGGCCGATGAGAAAAGGCAACGGCGCATATTCTATTCCCTGAAAAAACCCATCAGAACGGACGCTGGCCAGATGCTTCAGCACACCGCCCAACCCCGAGCCCAGGTCGATGAAGCGGAAACCGGTTTCGGGCAGCAGTCCTTCCAGCGCATGCCAGACTTTGTCGCTTGAGAGGTATAGCGGAACCTGCGTCCTGTAGGCGCTCCAGTATATTGCCAGCATGAGCAGAAAAGCCACAAGGAAAATGCGGGGCGGGATGTCCAGCCCCTGCATCGCGACCAAAGCGGGTACGAATAACAACTGGATGAACAGCCACCAGCTTGCAAGATTTACAAAACGGCTCAAGACGGCTGCAACAAGGCCGCAAAGCAGCGCGAATACCGGCAGTGCGATGCGAAACCCGAACAGCTTCACGCAGGAAAAGACCAGCGCAAACGCAACAAACTGCAAAAGCAGCGCTATGACGGCGGGCGGTATTTTTTTTTGCAACAAGCTAGCGCACTAATCCGGCTTCGACTTCATTGCGCCTGGCTTTTCCTGCCAGCTTTTCGACAAGCGTCAGCGCGAAATCCATCGCAGTCCCGGGCCCTCTGGAGGTGATCACATTGCCATCCTCGACGACCGCCGCTTTGCTGAGATGGACGGATGGCGCATCTTTCAGATATCCGGGATAACAGGTCGCCTGCCTGCCGTCGAGCAATCCTGCTGCGGCCAGCACGGAGGGGGCAGCACAGATCGCCGAGACAATCTTTCCCATCTCTGCCATTCTTTTCACCAGTTCCAGCACGCGCGCGTCGGCCTTGAGGCGGTCGGTGCCGGGCTGGCCGCCTGGCAATACGACCATGTCGAAATCCTCATGCAACACCGCATCGAGTGTGGCATCAGGCATGAGGATGATGTTGCGCGCGCCTTTCAGCGGGCCTTTTGCAAGGCCCGCCAGTGTGACCTCAACGCCTGCACGGCGCAGAATATTTACGATGGTGACGGCTTCGAGTTCTTCGCTGCCTTCGGCAAACAGCACAAGCACAGTCTTCATGGCGTCCTCCCTTGAGGATTAGTCGCGGAAATTCTGGTATTGCAGCGGAAATTCAGTGATGGTTTTCTTGACAAAGGCGATTGCCGCCTGAAGATCGTCGCGGTTCTTGCCGGTGACCCGCACGGTGTCTCCCTGTATGCTCGCCTGCACCTTCATCTTGCTGTCCTTGATGTGCTTGACGATCTTCTTGGCAAGCTCGATCTCCACACCGACTTTCACTTCGCAACCGCGCTTGACCTTGTTGCCGCTGACCTTTTCGATCTTGTCGCTGATCTCCATGCACTTGATGTCCACGCCGCGCTTGGCCAGCTTGCCATTCAGGATGTCCTGCACCTGGTCGAGCTGGAACTCGTTGTCGGCCCATACGGTGAGCTTCATTTCGGCCTGTTCTACACGGGCATCGGAGCCCTTGAAGTCGAAGCGCGTGGACACTTCCTTGTTGGTCTGCTCGACCGCGTTTTTGACTTCGGTTTTTTCCACTTCGGATACGATATCAAAGCTTGGCATGGCCTTCCTCCTGTCGAATCAGAACAGCATCAACCGAAACTGCATACATAGTTTATTACTTCATCCGCTTCGATGACGAATTTCCCGTTCGCAGGGACCGAGAACTGACTGCCCGCAGCATAGGTCCTGAACTCTATCTCGTCGCCTATTTTCACGCGGCAGGTGCCCGAGGTGATTTCCATGATCTCCGGCACACCCACGTTGAAGGTCAGGGTGCTGGGCAGGATCACGCCGACGGTCTTTCTCGTGCCATCCGGAAACAGCACAGAGTGCGATACGCATTTTCCATCGAAAAATACATTGCCTTGTTTAACGACGCTGACGTTATCGAATTGTGTCATTTCATTTTCCTTTATGGTGCAGTTTTGCCGCGATGCGCAGGCGCAGCGCATTGAGTTTGATGAAGCCTGCCGCATCCTTCTGGTCGTAAGCGCCCTTGTCGTCTTCAAAGGTGGCGATGTTGGGATCGAACAGCGAATCGGTTTTGGAATCGCGCCCGACCACGATCACATTGCCCTTGTACAGCTTGACGCGCACCCAACCGTTGACGGTCTGTTGGGTATGGTCGATCAGCGTCTGCAACGCGATGCGTTCCGGCGCCCACCAGTAGCCGTTGTAGATCATCGACGCGTAGCGCGGCATCAAATCGTCCTTCAGGTGCGCAACTTCCCTATCCAGCGTGATGGACTCGATCGCGCGATGTGCTTTGAGCATGATGGTGCCTCCAGGCGTCTCATAGCAGCCACGCGACTTCATGCCGACATAGCGGTTCTCGACGAGATCCAGACGCCCGATGCCGTGTTTGCCCCCAAGTTCATTCAGCTTGGTCAGTATCTGAGCAGGGCTCATCCTGTTGCCGTTGAGCGCAACGATGTCGCCCTGGTTAAACTCAAGTTCCAGATATTCTGCATCATCGGGCGCCTTTTCAGGCGACACCGTCCAGCGCCACATGGATTCTTCAGCCTCCGCCGCGGGATTCTCGAGATGGCGACCCTCAAACGAGATGTGCAGCAGGTTTGCATCCATCGAGTAGGGAGAACCCCCCTGCTTGTGCTTCATGTCCACCGGGATGCCGTGCTTTTCCGCAT
>JAJXWG010000077.1 GCA_021781695.1 Pseudomonadota bacterium | reverse complement strand
CTTAGTCGAATGGCTAGCAGCTTCATCAATGACGAATATTGTGTGCCCCTTCGGTGGCAGGTTTTGGCCTGCGCTCTCCAGATTTGCCTGTGCCAACGGTTCTTTTGCCTGAGCGGTTGCGGGTGTTGCGCCTTCGGCGGTGGATCTGATCCACGCTCTCCCATTGGTCTGAACGGCAGTGCGGATTATGCTGCAAAGTGCAACGCCTGACAACTTTTTCGTGCAATCAGCCTGCGAGTTTCTTTTGCAGCACCTCGTTGAGCTGTGCGGGGTTGGCTTTGCCCTTGCTCGCCTTCATCGCGAGCCCCACGAAGAAGCCGAACAGCTTGTCCTTGCCAGCACGGTATTCAGCCACCTTTTCGGAATTTGCGGCGATGATCTCGTCCACCAGCGCTTCGATCGCGCCTGCGTCGGATACCTGCTTCAGGCCTTTTGCCTCGATGATCGCATCAGCATCGCCGCCTTCGGACCAGAGCGTGCGGAACACTTCCTTCGCACCCGAGTTGGAGATCGTGCTGTCGGTAATGCGGATCAGCATGCCGCCCAATTGTTCCGGCGAGACGGGGCATTGAGCGATGTCGAGGTTGTCGCGATTCAACTGTGCGCTGACTTCGCCGATGATCCAGTTGGCGCAAAGTTTTGCATTTGCATGACCAGCCAGGGAAACGCATGTGTCGAAGAAGTCTGCCATATCCCGCGAACTGGTGAGCATGGAGGCGTCATAGGCGGTCAGCGCATACTGGTCCATATAGCGTGTGCGGCGAGCCTCGGGCAACTCCGGCAGGGTCTTGCGCGTCTGCTCTTTCCATTCCTCGCTGATGTCCAGTGGCAGCAGGTCGGGATCGGGGAAGTAGCGGTAGTCGTGAGCCTCTTCCTTGCTGCGCATCGCGCGGGTTTCGCCGGTATCGGGGTTGAAAAGCACGGTTGCCTGCTGGATTTTTCCGCCGCTTTCGATGGTGTCGATCTGCCATTGCACCTCAAAATCGATTGCCTGTTGCATGAACTTGAATGAGTTCAGGTTCTTGATCTCCCGGCGCGTGCCCAGTGGCTGGCCGGGCTTGCGCACCGACACGTTCACGTCGCAGCGGAATGAGCCTTCCTGCATGTTGCCGTCGGAAATGCCTATCCAGCGCACCAGCGTGTGCAGCGCTTTCGCGTAGGCTACCGCCTCGGCGGCAGAACGCATGTCGGGCTCGGAGACGATTTCCAGCAAGGGAGTGCCGGCGCGGTTGAGATCAACGCCTGTCATGCCCTGGGATGCGCCATGCACCGATTTTCCTGCATCTTCTTCAAGATGGGCGCGGGTGATGCGCACGACTTTTTCATAAGTCTTTCCTGGGCCATTCAAAGAACCAGAAAGAGGCTCGACCTGTATTTTCAAGGATCCCATGCCCACAACTGGCAGGTCGAACTGGCTGATCTGGTAGCCCTTGGGGAGATCCGGATAGAAATAATTCTTGCGCGCAAAAACAGAGCGCGGCGCGATATGCGCGCCGATTGCCAGGCCGAACCTGATCGCGCGCTCGACAGCCCCCTTGTTCAGCACCGGCAATACGCCGGGCAACGCGATGCTCACCGCATCGGCCTGAGTGTTGGGCTCTGCGCCGTATTCGGTGGAGGCGCCGGAAAAAATCTTGCTGCGCGTGGAGAGCTGCGTATGCACTTCCAGTCCGATGATGGTTTCCCAGGTCATGGTGTTTCCTTAACAGGGGACCTGCTGTGCCAGTCGGTCGCCAGTTGATATTGATGCGCGATATTCAGCATGCGCGCCTCTTCAAAATAATTGCCGATGATCTGCAGGCCTGCCGGCATTCCATTGCCGTCAAACCCGCAGGGAACGGACATGCCGGGAAGTCCCGCAAGATTCACCGCGATGGTATAGATGTCGGAAAGATACATCTGCACAGGATCATCATTCTTCTCGCCCAGACTGAACGCGGTGGAAGGGGAGGTCGGCCCCATGATCACGTCGCACTGCTTGAATGCATCGGCAAAGTCCTGTGCGATCAAGCGGCGTATCTTCTGTGCCTGCAGATAGTATGCGTCGTAATAGCCGTGCGAGAGCACATAGGTGCCTATCATGATGCGGCGTTTGACCTCGGCGCCGAATCCCTGTGCACGGCTTTTCTCGTACATGTCGGAGAGATCTGCATATTCGGGCGCGCGATAGCCGTAGCGAACGCCGTCGTAGCGCGACAGGTTGCTGGAAGCCTCGGCTGGAGCCAACACATAATAGACCGGCACTGCAAGCCTTGAATTGGGCAGGCTGATGTCGACGGTCACAGCCCCGAGTTTCCTGTATTCGGCAATCGCGCCTTCTACGCGGGCGGCCACATCGGGCGATAGTCCTTCGGCAAAGAACTCTTTCGGCAGTCCGATGCGCAGCCCCGATAAAGGCAGATTCAAGTCGCGCGCATAGTCTTCCTTTTCGCGCGGCAAGGATGTCGAGTCTCGCTCGTCGAAGCCTGTCATCACGTTAAGCATCAGCGCGCAATCCTCGGCGCTTCTCGCCATCGGCCCCGCCTGATCCAGGCTGGAGGCAAATGCGATCATGCCATAGCGCGAAACCGTGCCATAGGTCGGCTTGATGCCGGTGATGCCGCACAATGCTGCAGGCTGGCGAATCGAGCCGCCTGTGTCTGTCCCTGTTGCCGCAGCGCAAAGGCGCGCCGCAACCGCTGAGGCCGCACCGCCCGAACTGCCGCCGGGGACTGCGTTCTGGTTCCACGGGTTTCTGACAGGGCCGAAATACGATGTTTCATTGCTTGATCCCATCGCGAACTCGTCCATGTTGGTCTTGCCGAGATTGACCGCGCCCGCATGGTTGAACTGTTCGATCACATGCGCGTCATAAGGGGCGATGAAATCGGAGAGCATTCTGGATCCGCAGGTGGTGCGCCAGCCTTTTGCACAAAAGATATCCTTCTGTGCAACAGGGATGCCGGTCAGGGGTTGTGCCTTGCCTTTTGCCAGCAGTTCGTCGGCGGCTTTTGCCTGGCCAAGGCTGATAGCGGCATCGGTCGTGACGTAAGCATTCAGGGTCGGATTGTGCGCAGCGATGCGCTCAAGGTACAGTGTGGTGAGCTCGACGCTGGAAATCTCTTTGGCGCGCAATGCGGCGCTCATTTGCTTGAGGCTGGAATTCAACATGGTTCTTACTCGATAACTTGTGGGACGAGATAAAGGCCGGACTCGACTTGCGGCGCAGTGCTCTGGAAAAGCTCGCGCTGGTTGGTCTCGGTGACTTTGTCTTCGCGTAGCCGCTGGGACAGATCCTGAGCGTGCGACATGGGTTCTATCCCCTTGGTATCCACGGCCTGCATCTCCTCGATGAGTTCAAAGATGCCGGACAGTTGTGACCTGGCAGCCTCGATTTCGGTGTCGTTCATCGCAAGGCGCGCCAGACGCGCCACTTTTTGAACATCGGCAGTGCTTAATGACATAGTAAAAACTTTATAATGGTAGAGTTAATAGAGTATCATAACAACTTTAACAGCACACCTTCGGACTTCTCGGGAATCAACATGTTTGGATTTTTTAACGGCTATTTTTCTAACGACCTGGCGATCGATCTGGGGACGGCTAATACGTTGATCTGGGTGCGCGGACAAGGCATTGTGCTGAACGAGCCTTCGGTCGTGGCGATTCGCCAGGAAGGCGGGCCCAACGGCAAGAAGATCATCCAGCAGGTGGGTCTGGGCGCCAAACAGATGCTGGGGCGCACACCGGGCAATATCACGGCGATACGCCCGATGAAGGACGGCGTGATTGCCGACTTTACCGTCACCGAGCAGATGTTGAAGCAATTCATCCGCAAGGTCTACAAAGCCAGCATATTCAGTCCCAGCCCGCGCATCGTGATTTGCGTGCCCTGCGGTTCCACCCAGGTCGAGCGCCGTGCGATCCGCGAATCCGCTGTCGGTGCCGGTGCGCGCCGCGTCGAGCTGATCGAGGAGCCGATGGCTGCAGCGATCGGCGCAGGGTTGCCGGTGGAAGAGGCGACAGGCTCCATGGTGGTGGATATCGGCGGAGGCACAACCGAGGTCGGCGTGATATCGCTGGGCGGCACGGTGTATTCGGGTTCGGTGCGCGTAGGCGGCGACAAGTTCGACGAGGCGATCATCAACTACATCCGGCGCAACTATGGCATGCTGATCGGCGAGACAACGGCAGAAGAGATCAAGAAAACCATAGGTTCTGCCTTCCCGGGTTCGGAAGTGCGCGAGATGGAAGTGAAGGGACGCAATCTGGCAGAAGGTGTGCCGCGCAGTTTCACCATTTCCAGCAATGAGATCCTTGAAGCGCTGACCGATCCGCTCAACAATATCGTCAGCGCGGTTAAGATCGCGCTGGAGCAGACCCCGCCCGAACTCGGCGCGGATATCGCAAACAAGGGGATGGTGCTGACAGGCGGCGGCGCGCTGTTGCGCGACATCGACCGGTTGCTGATGGAAGAAACCGGCTTGCCTGTGCTGATCGCCGATGATCCCCTGACTTGCGTGGTGCGCGGCTCGGGTCGTGCGCTGGAAAGCATGGACAAGTCAACCGGCATCTTCACGACAGAATAAGGATTGATGTGGGAGTGGTTGGTGGAGAGTCGCAGGTAGGAAGTTGTAAGCTGGTAGCCTGTGGCTTGTAGCAATCCCTGCTTTTAGCTACCAGCTACGTGCAGATTTTTCACTTTCCACTTACGATTAACGATGGAAGGCACGCAAACTTTTCAGGTATTTAACAGAGGTCCTAGCTCGGCTGCACGCCTTGTGTTTTTTGCCGTGCTTTCCTTGCTGCTGATGTTTGTCGATGCGCGTTTCCGTTATCTTGAGTCCACCCGAAGTCTGCTTTCCGAATTGGTTTATCCGATACAGCGCCTGGCAACATTGCCCAATGTGCTTTGGCAGCAGACGGCGGATTTTTTCGTGAGCCACCAGAATCTGCTCGAAGAAAACAAGGTGCTTCATCGCCAGCATGAAACGGATATGGCCCAACTCCTGCAATGGCAGGCCATGTTGCGCGAGAATCAGCAGTTGCGCACATTGCTGGCATTGCAGCAGCGCAGCCAGTTCAATGTCCAGTTTGCCGAGATCGTTTATGCCGAACGCGACGTTTTCAGGCGCAAAGTGCTGATCAACAAAGGCAGTGCGGCCAATATTCAGGAAGGCCGGGTGGTGATGGATGACAAGGGCATCGTGGGGCAGGTCACACGAGTCTATCCCTGGTTGTCTGAAGTCACACTGATCACCGAAAAGGATCATGCCGTGCCCGTGCAGGTGCAGCGTAACGGATTGCGCAGCATTGCATTCGGCGCAGGTGATACCAGCCATATGGCGCTGCGTTACATGCCTGTGAGCGCCGATATCGTCAAGGGCGATGTGCTGGTGACGTCCGGCGTAGACGGGATTTATCCGCCGGGTATACCGGTGGCCAGAGTTGAACTGATAGAGCGCGATGCTGCTTATCCCTTTGCACGCATAGTCTGCAAACCGCTGGGCGGGGTGGATCAACACCGTTTCCTGATGGTACTGTCGGCAAGTCCTGCACTGCCTGCGCGTCCGGAAACGATGCCGACGCCTGCCAGGCTGAAGACGAAGGGTGCGCATTGATGGCCAAGCAAGGGCATCAGGAGATTATGCGCCCTGTCAGCAATTTGTTCATTGCAAGCAGCGTACTTGCCGCGTTGCTGCTCAATGCCCTGCCATGGGAGGGCATATGGCTGGTTCTGCGCCCCGACTTCGTGGCTGTGGTCTTGCTCTACTGGTGCACGCATAAACCGCATCGTCTGGGAATTGGCCTGTCGTGGGCGGTTGGCATACTTTCCGATGTGAATGATGCCAGCCTGTTCGGGGAGCATGCGCTTTCCTATACAGTACTGGCATTCGGCGGCATAGTGTTGAGCCGACGCATAAGGATGTTCGATCTGCGCGAGCAGACCACTCAGGTATTCCTGATTCTGCTCGCGACTTATTCCGTCTATGCCGTGGTGCACTGGCAGGTCAATAGTCAGCTGGCATGGAGCTATTTCCTGGGCTGCCTGACCTCGACGCTGCTGTGGATTCCGGCCAGCTCCCTGTTTCAGTCAGTGCGCCAGCTGCGCGTGGACCGTGAATGAACAACCGCATTGAACTGAAGAATCACCAGCAGGAGATGTTTAATTTTCGCTTGCGCCTGTTCATCGGCATCGGCTTCGTGTTGCTGTTGCTTGGGGTGCTGCTTGGCCGTTTTGTCTATCTGCAGGTGATGCGCCATGCGTATTACCAGACGCTGGCCGAGAAGAACCGCATCTCCATCATGCCCATCGTGCCCAATCGCGGCCTGATACTGGACAGAAACGGCGTGGTGCTGGCGCATAATTTTTCAGGCTACACGCTGGAAATCACGCCGAGCAAGGTGAAGGATTTGCAGAAGACCATAGACGACCTGGCGAAGATTGTGGATATCGAGCCCAGGGATCGCAAGCGTTTCAAGAAACTGCAGGCCGAGAGCCATGATTTTGAGACGCTGATGATAAGAAGCCGCTTGAGCGACGAGGAAGTCGCGCGTTTTGCAGCGCAGCAGTACCGTTTCCCGGGCGTCGAAATCAAGGCGCGCCTGTTCCGCGACTATCCTTATTCGGACAAGACGGCGCACCTTCTGGGCTACATCGGACGCATCAACCAGGCCGACCAGGACAAGCTGGAGGAGAACGACGAAGAGGCAAATTATCGCGGCACGGATTACATCGGCAAGACGGGCCTTGAGCAGTATTACGAGGATGAGCTGCACGGCAAGACCGGGATAGAGCAGGTCGAGGTGGATTCTGCGGGTCGCGCCGTGCGCATACTGTCGCGCACGCCGCCGGTGTCCGGCAATACGCTGATACTGAGCATAGACGCGAAGCTGCAGGAGATTGCGGAACAGTCTTTCGGAAATTACCGCGGCGCATTGGTGGCGATCGATCCTGCCAGCGGCGAAGTGCTGGCCTTCGTGAGCAAGCCTGGCTATGACCCCAGCCTTTTCGTCGACGGCATTGATTCGGACAGCTGGAAAGAACTGAACGAGTCTCTTGATCACCCCCTGAACAACCGCGTGCTGCGCGGCCAATATCCGTCCGGATCCACGATCAAGCCTTTCATGGCATTGGCAGGCCTTTATTACAAGGTGCGCTCGCCGACCCAGACCATCAGTGATCCGGGGTATTTCACCCTGCCAGGCAGTTCTCACCATTACAGGGACTGGAAGCCGGGCGGACATGGCATGGTGGATATGTTCAAATCCATCGTGGTTTCCTGCGACACTTATTATTATGGTCTTGCAACAGAACTCGGGATAGACCGCATCTTCAGCTATCTTTCGGGTTTCGGCTTTGGCAAGAAAACCGGCATAGATCTCGATGGGGAAACATCCGGTTTGCTGCCCTCACAGGAATGGAAGCAGAAGCATTTCAAGCAGAAATGGTATGCGGGCGACACGGTGTCTGTGGGCATAGGCCAGGGCTACAGTCTGGTGACGCCATTGCAGCTTGCGATGGCGACGGCTACTCTCGCCAATGGCGGCATAGGTTATCATCCGCATCTCTTGATGGAAGTGAAGAATTCGAGCACAGGGCAAATTCGC
>JAJXWG010000076.1 GCA_021781695.1 Pseudomonadota bacterium | reverse complement strand
TGGCGGGTATCCTGCCGCCAGGCTCAGGACAAATCCAGTTTGATGGCAAGACGCTGAACGGTGTGCCAGCACACCAGCGCGTAGCAATGGGCATCGCGCTGGTGCCCGAAGGACGCGGCGTGTTCGCGCGCCTGTCTGTATCTGAAAACCTGCTGATGGGCGCATACAGTCGCAGCGACGATAATGAGATAAAGGAAGATCTTCGGCGCATGTATGAATTGTTTCCGCGCCTGGTCGAACGGCGCGATCAGTTGGCAGGGACGTTGTCTGGTGGCGAGCAGCAGATGCTTGCCATGGCGCGTGCGCTCATGAGCCGCCCGCGTCTTTTGATGCTGGACGAGCCCAGCATGGGGCTTGCACCCTTGATGGTGAAAAAGATATTCGAGACGATCAGGGAGGTTGCCGCGCAGGGTATGAGCATACTGCTGGTCGAACAGAATGCAAGGCTCGCCTTGCAGGCAGCCGACCGCGGCTATGTGATGGAAAGCGGAGCCATTGCTTTGTCGGGCGAATCCTTGCTTGGCAGCGATGAGGTAAGACGCGCGTATCTGGGCGGTTAAAGTGAAAATCGCACAAGCATTCGTTTGTTCCCTCGCTCTCTGGGTGAGGGGTGGGCATGACGAGTTTTATTTTCAGGGAAATTTGCCATGCCCGTCAGGCGTGTTTCAAGTCTGCGTGACATCCAGAACCGGGCGGCCGAAGAAATAGCCTTGCGCCCAGTCTATGCCGATGTCGCACAGGATATCGGCGGTGTCCGCATCTTCGACAAACTCCGCAACGGTGATCAGGTCGAGGTCCTTGGCGATGTCGTTGATGCGCCCGATGATCTTTCTGATGCGCTTGTCACCGATCTGCTTGATTAAGCTGCCCTCTATCTTGAGAAATGAGACGGGCAGTTCGGCCAGATACTGGAACGACGAATAGCCGCTTCCAAAATCGTCCACAGCCAGGCGCATGCCGAAATCCAGGAAGGGTGCGAGCTTGACTTTCACCGCATTCATGTCGCCCAGAAGCTGCCTTTCGGTGATTTCGAGCACCAGCGGCTTTACCGGGCCAAGATCGATGCCGCATGTCAGGCAGGCAGCCTTGGCTTCCGTGAACAGGTCATGGATGAGTTCCTGGTGAAGCAAAAGGTCGCCCGAAAGATTCACGAAATGCGCGATGCGTTCCCCGCCTGCTGCGATATTGCCGGCACAGCGGTTCATGGTCTGTTTGATGATCTCGGAATCTATCATGTGCGTCAGCTGCAGCTCTGTTGCGGCAGAGATGAAGTGCATGGCGTCGATGGGTTTGCCGTTCTCGTCTATCAGCCTTGCCAGAGCCTCTTCAGCGACTGTCTTTCTGCTCTTCAAGTCGACGATAACCTGGTAGGCGGGCACCATCCGGTTGGTTGCAATCGCGTTGTTTATTTTTGAGGCGATGGAATAGACTTCATGCTTTTCCTTGGCGGCCACGACGCGGTTGCGGCCGGTCTTTTTCGCCTCGTACAGCGCCGCATCTGCCGCCCGTATCAGGAAGTCCGGTGTCTCGCCATCCTGCGGGTAACTCGAAATGCCTATGCTCATCGTCGCCTTGATGCTTTGTCCGTTGAGCGTAATTGAAAACTGATCAATTTTCTCCCTCAGTCTTTCGGCTATCACCTGGGCTGTGGCTTCATCGGTGTCCGGCAATATCGCGAGAAATTCTTCTCCGCCCCACCTTCCCATCCAGTCGCAAGAGCGCAATGTGCTTCTTGAAATCTCGCTGATGCCGCAAAGTATTTTGTCGCCTGTTTCATGACCGTAATTGTCATTGATCAGTTTGAACCGATCCAGGTCCATCAGCAGCATGCTGAAAGGAAGACCGGATCTTTTCGATTGCGCATATTCGCGATGGATGATTTCAGTGAATGCACGCCTGTTCAGTAGACCGGTTGTGTGGTCTATGCTGGCCATTTTTTCCAGCATCAATTTCAGATTGGCCTGCTGTAGCGCGACGGCGGCAAGCTGGGAAAAAGCGGCAAATGCCTCTATGCCGACTTGCTCGAAATATGCTGGCAAATCGGCAAAGATTACGATCAGTCCGCGATAGGTTTCGTCCGTGCAGCCGATGGGCAGGGTCAGCGCCTCCTGCAGGCCATATTGGACGGCGCGTTTGCGCCATATGCCGTAAGTTGGGTCGGACGGGACATTGACCAGCACGGGTTTGTTCGTTGCAAGTGAACGCCTGGCCGGACCATGCATTGCTTCGGGAGACAGGTCGATGAGCAGTTTTTCGGTATATTCGGAAGCCCGTCCAACGGTGTAGGAAGGGGAGATGGTTTCGCTGTCCGGATTGCCAAGATACATCCAGGCAAGGCAGATGTGGCGGGAAGAAGATACCAGCGCATCGCAGGCTTCTTTCAACACTTCTTCAGGCGTGCTGCCCCGCGCCAGACTTGCAGTGGCAGTCAACAGCGCCTTGCTGATCAGCAGTTGTTCTTGAATTGATTCCATCCGGGTTCTGTTTTTGTCTGTTCTGCCGGCAGTTTAACTCAAAGTCCAGGCAATGTGTTTTCCGGCATGATCAGGAACCTTGCGGCTTTTCCGGCTCAGTCCAGGTTGCATCGAGCAGACGCTTGTTATGGTTTTCCTTGATGCGCGATATATGCGCGCAATCCTTGCGATGGATCGCAATGCCGCGGTCGCGCGTGACATAGGCAGTGATGCTGTCGGGCGGTTTAGGATTGCAGCATCTGGCCATGCGGCATACCAGATTCCCCACTCCCTCGATCAGGATGCCGGTAGAGCTCTTGCGTTCGGCAGGCAGTCTGGAGGAGGGTCTAGCAATTTCGATGAGCTTGCCCGGCAACTCAGCCTTGAGTGCGACTGCGATGCGCCGCAGCGTGATCTCGTTGCGCCCTATCGCGGCCAGCAATTCGTCAGGCTTGTTGAAATTCATACGCTGCGCGAGTTTTTCCTGGTTGACCGAAGTCACGCCCAGCCTGTGCAGTTCGCGGTCCAGCTGAATGCGTCCCTGGGCGATGCTCTCATCCAGGGTCTGGCTCTTGAACCAGGTGCGCACCTTGGCGCGTGCTCTTGAACTGTGCAAAAATTTCGAGCTTAGCCAGTCCCGGCTGGGTGCGCCAATCTTGGCGGTCAGGATTTCCACGCGCTCCCCGTTCTGCAAAGTGTAACTTAAAGGAACGATATGGCCGTTTACCTTCGCACCGCGTGTGCGGTGTCCGAGATCGGTGTGCAGGCTGTAGGCAAAGTCCACGGGTGTTGCACCATTGGGCAAGGCGACGACTTTGCCCTGCGGCGTGAACACATAGACCTGATCCCGAAACAGGTTGTTCCTGAATTGTTCCTGCAGGTCGCCGGTGTCCGCGATGTCCTGTTTCCATTCCAGTATCTGGCGCAGCCAGATGATCTTCTCGTCGAGCCCTGCGTCTGCCTTGCCGCCTTCCTTGTAACGCCAATGTGCGGCGACACCAAGTTCCGAGTGTTGGTGCATTTCATGAGTGCGTATCTGTATCTCGAAAGCCTGTCCGCGCTGATCCCTGACGGCGGTGTGCAAAGAGCGGTAATTGTTGCTCTTGGGATGTGCGATATAGTCGTCGAATTCGCTCTCTATCGGCTGCCACATCGACTGCGCCAGGGAAAGCGCGGCATAACAGCTCTCCACGTCGTCAACCAGTATGCGCACTGCGCGCACGTCATACAATTCGTCAAACGCGAGGTGCTTGCGCCGCATCTTGTTGATGATGCTGTAGATGTGCTTGGGGCGTCCCGTCACATCTGCGTTGATGCCAGCCTTGTCCAGCGCCTGTTTCAACCGCGAGATGATGTCGCCGATATAGCGTTCCCTGTCGATGCGCTTTTCGTCGAGCAGACCGGCTATTTTCTTGTAAAGCGCAGGCTCCAGATAACGCACGGACAAGTCTTCGAGTTCCCATTTGATCTGCCATACGCCAAGACGGTTTGCCAGCGGCGCGAAGAGATTGTGCGCCTCCTGCGCGAATAGCCTTTGCTGTTCACGACTGGCGCCAGAAAGTTCACGCAGTGTCTGGGTACGTTCGGCGAGCTTGATCAGAACAACGCGTATGTCTTCCACCATCGCCAGCAACATCTTGCGCAGGCTTTCGATCTGCATAGCCTGTTGGTCTTTTGCCAGCTGATCCCGCCCCAGTCTCTGGATCTGTTCGAGACGCGAAATGCCTTCAATCAATGCTTCGATGTTCGCGCCGAAATCGGCCCGTATTTTCTCCTGCCAGTTGACCATAAACTCAGGTGCTGCCTGCAGGATGGCCGCCGCTATCGTTTCATGATCCATGTTCATGCCGGACAGGATGCTGGCTGTGCCCAGCGCATGTTGCATCAACGGTGTGCCGATAACATCTTTTTTTCCGGCATAGAGCGATTCGGCAAGATGGCAGGCGCGCTGCACTATGCCCGTTTCGGCTGGCGTGAATATGTGCGCAAAACTGGCAAGCCAGGATTCGGTATCAAGCTGCACGGCATGGGTGGAAACCATGGCTATTCTGGGTGCGGAAGCATCAGCCTTGCACCAGTTTCGTGGTGATATATTCCCATTCGGCGGGATCGAGCGGCGTGATGGACAGACGGTTGCCAGGCTGCAGCGTGCGCATGCGGGAAAGCGCTGGGTGTTTGCGCAACTCCGCCAGTGAAATCAGCGCTATCTTTTTCACCAACTGCACGTCCACATTGAACCAGCGCGGTTCTTCAGGCGTTGCCTTGGCGTCGAAGTACTTGTTGTTCCTGTCGAATTGCGTAGCATCCGGATAGGCCAGGCTTGCAACCCTGGCGACGCCGGCAATGCCGGGCACTTTGCAGTTGGAGTGGTAGAACAGCACGCCGTCACCGATCTTCATCTGGTCGCGCATGAAGTTGCGAGCCTGATAATTGCGCACGCCGTACCATGCCACGCTTTGATTCGGGAAAGTTGCCAGATCGTCTATGCTGACGTCGGCGGGTTCGGATTTCATCAGCCAGTAGCGCAAGTCACACCTCTTTGTTCATTTCGGGATCTTCCGGAAGCCTGTTTTGAGATTATAAGACAGGAAAGCCTGTGCACGGCATGCATGAGCGCGGGCATGGAAAAATCCGCGTCGCAGGCATATGCTCCTAATTGTCAAATAATCCATTGTTTATAAAGAAATGATTTTAAAAATTTCCGGCAGGTAGGATTCGGATCCGGCGCGGGTCTATATTTACATTGAAAAAAATGCGACTATGAGCAAGCATACAATAAAAAACTAGAGCAGTTTTCAAGGCTGCCGCAGTCGTTCATATTAATCAAGGAGGGAAATATGAGTAGCGAATCACCCGGTTTTTTCCGTCAGCTCCCGAGCGCGCTTCCCGGTCTGGTATTGATTGTCGTCACCATGATGACCATCCGTATCTGGGTCGAACCCTGGATGGCTCATACCAAGATATTCGGCATGTCCAAGCCGCTCACCGACGCCTTCCACCTGAATTACATCCTGCTTGGCATCATGAGCGGGATGTTTTACCGCAACATCATCTTCGGCGGGAAGATACCGGATATGCTGGTGGACGGTTTCAGGCTGTCTCGCCTGATGATCAAGACCGGAATCATTCTGCTGGGTTCGCTTTATACCTTCTCTGCAATCATCAAGCTGGGTTTCATGGCGATTGCGCTGATCAGCGCCTTTGTCGTACTGACGGTGGTCATGGTGCTGTGGCTGGGCAAGGCATTTGGCCTTGACCGGTCGATGACTGCAGTGCTTGCCAATGCGTTAAGCATCTGCGGTGTGAGCGCGGCGGTGGCGACTTCGCCGGCGGTGGAAGCCAGGGCGAGTCACGTGGCTTATGCGATCGCAACCATACTGGGTTTTGGCGTGCTGACCATGTTCATCAGCCCGACTATCGGCCATGAACTTGGCCTGACCAACATGCAATACGGTGCCTGGATAGGCACAGGGATACTCAATACCGGACAGGTGCTGGCCGCGGCGCTGGCCTTTGATCCGCAGGTAGGCCCGGGTACCGCGTTGGCCGTAGCGGAAGTATGGAACGTCATGCGCGTGATTGCCATCCCCTTTGCGGTGTTCGCAGTCACGCTCTGGTATTGGGCGGGCAAGGATGCGGTTGACAGCCACGGAAACAGGCAGAGCCTGGGTTCGCTGCTGGTGGAAAAATTTCCGGTGTTCGTGATCGGATTCATGGCGATGGTATTTCTGACCAGCATGGGTGCGTTTGGTGATGTCGGCGTTGAAAGCGGCCATTCCCCTTCTGCTGCGATCATGTCCTTGCGCGTTGCGATGCAGTGGATATTCGGTTTTGGCCTGGTAGGTCTGGGCGGCTTCATAGACATTGACGAGCTGCGCCAGGCTGGCGGTGCACCCTTGAGGCTCGGCCTCTTGGTCGGCGTGACCAAATACGTCGCGGCGCTGCTGGTTGTCCTGCTGCTGAAGCAGTACTTTGTGTAGTTCATGTTAACCGGGAAAAATAATGGCTAATGAAGAGAAATTTGGCGGCGAAGAGACTGGCGATGCCGGCATGGGAAACAAGGCATCGTTATTCAGGGATGACCGCGCGGAAGATATCGGCGCGATCATCATCACAGTGATTATCGTGGTGGCTATCGTACTGTTGAAAAAATAGCATGAGCTTTGGCAGCATCGTTGTTGCAGTCGATGGCGCAGAGGTTTCAAAGGAAGCGCTCGACCATGCTGTTTATCTGGCGCGTCATGGGCCTGCAAGCCTTCTTGGCATTTTTGTCGTTGACGCGAAGTGGGCTGATTTCATCGGCAACGACTGGCAGTCATCAAAGGGCGCAAGACAGGGTTTTCTCGACTATATACGCAAGGAGCAGGAAGAGCAGGCAGAACTTGCGCGCTTGCAATTTTCGCTTGCCACGCAGGGCATGGATCGCGCGGTGTTTTCGGTTCATGCGGGCGACCCCGCCGAAGTGCTTGTGGCGCAGTCCGGCAGCACAGGTGTGCTGATTGCCAGCCGCCGAGTGTTTCAGGTCAGCGGAAGGCCGAGTTTGAAATCGCTTGCAACCACGCTGGCCAGGAAGGCGTCCTGTCCGCTGATGCTGTTTCCCTGAACCTTGGTTAAACGAACCGGAATGAAACTGCGGCGATCGATGAGCCAAGCGCGATTCCGGCCAGGACATCGGTCGGATAGTGCAGGCCCAGCACAAGGCGCGAGAGGGCAACCAGTGCCGCAAACGGTATGACCAGCCAGACCAGGGCAGGGAAATAATAGATCGAAATCAGGCTGAACGACACGGCGTGCATGGTGTGACCGGATGGGAAACTGAACTGGTCCAGCGTTCTGCCTGCGCAGACGATGGATGGATGAACATTGAAAGGGCGAGGACGCAGCGTTCTGGTCTTGATGAGTTTGTAGACCGCAGTGCCTGCAAGGGCTGCAGCCAGCATGTGCAGCACGGCGGGCAATGCCTGTTCCTGATATCGAAGCAGCAGCATTGCCATCAGCGCATACCAGAATATTCCGTCTCCCAGGCGGCTTACCATGCGGAACAGATAGCGCACATAAAGATTGTGGCTTTGTCTGTTGCAAAACAGACAAAGCGCTGTGTCGAAATCGTTAATCCGTTGCAGCGGCGAACTCAGGTTGGGCATGTGCACCTCCCTCTGTGCGCAAGGTCTTGAACAGCATGGTCTCCATCTGGCACATGAT
>JAJXWG010000075.1 GCA_021781695.1 Pseudomonadota bacterium | reverse complement strand
AGCTCGCGCCTCACTCTCGCATCGAAGGCAACCGCACCCTGATCGCTGATGTCCGTCTCGGTGCGTATAGACAGCATGGGCACGACATGGCGCACTGGCTTGAACATCTCCAGCGGCCGGCCGCCAATCCGCTGTGTGGGAGATTCCCGGCTTTGCAATTCGGGATGCCGGCTTTCAAGCGATTGCAATTCGCGGAACAGCTTGTCGTATTCGGCATCGGGAACGAGCGGCGCATCCTTCACGTAATACCAATAGTCGTATTCCGCGATCTGCTGGCGCAACCTAGCGACACGTGCCTCATCGCTGATCATCAGGAGAATATCCGGCGCGCCTGTGCACTGCCAGCAATCAGCTGGTTTTCGCTCATGCGGATTTCGACCTCGGCAATCTTTGCGCGGATCAGTGCCAGACCCGCGTCTGTCAATGACACGCGATGATCGTCAACCAGATTGACCTGCAGATCGCGCGCCAGGGTATGCGCGACCTGCACCATCTGATCAAAAGTCGCCGCTGGATTTTCAACGCGTGGGACATCCAGCATCAGCGTCAACCCGCTGGCTGCAATGTGTGGCAGCGTGTGATGCTGAAATGGCGAACCATCCTGGTTGGTCAGCGTCATCAGGCTGTGCCCTGCCGTATCGAACAAATGAAACGCACCGTCCGATTCGAGCTTCATGCCATTGAGTGCTACGGCTTCCGCAATCTTTGCGCCGCCAAGCTGCCGGTTGCCTGGCGGCAGCAGATTGACACCGACCATCTGGTCAACCTCGGCGCAGAATGCATCGAATGCCTGCGCTTCGCGGTATGCTTCCTGCATATCGGGAATCTGGGTATCCGCATTGATGTGTTTTGCAATGCCCAGCACCAGATCGCGGAAATCGCCCACCTTCGCCGCACTGATCACGCCCCCCCTGTCCAGGAGCTGCAACGCAATGCGGAACTGCGAATAGAGCGTTTGCGTTTCCGCAACCACTCTTTCCCACTGGTCTGTGCGCACCATCAGACCACACACATACAGCGGCTTGTGAAAATCAAATTTGCGCTGCCACAGGCCATCGAGCATTGCGGCTGAACCCGGCTCGGCAAGATGCAGCTCGATGATGAAATCGCAACGCGCATCCAGCAGCACACAGGGCTCGACAGCCAATGGCAAGTCCAGCGGGCGAGTTTGCGGAACATCGACCGTCTCGGTCAATTCGGCATCCAGCGCATCCACATTGACCAATTGAGCCTCGATGGGTGGCTGATCGACGCCATACAGCGCATCGTCCTGGCCTTGCCCGAACGCCTCTGCGAACCTGCGTTTGTATTGACGCTGCTTCCACCAGCCAAAGACATAAACCGCGAGCACCACCCCCAAACCGATGGCCAGCAACGCTGCTTGTAACTCACTCATGTTTTCATTCCCGACAACGCGACGCGCGGATTATCTCAAAAAAGCTAGGCCAACGGTAATTCTGGCGAGCTTATGCCTATACCGGATACTTCCTTCAGCGCCTTCAAAAAATGTCCGTCCTCGTGCAGCTTTGCAAGCGGCACAGGATGCGGCGCGCCGCGCATGTGTATCAGGCGGGCGCGGCTTGTTACGGGCATTTCCCAATGCAAACCAGCCAGGAGCTCATCTGCCGATTCGGGCTTGTTGCACACCAGCACCATGTCGCATCCGGCATTCAAAGCTGCTGAGGCGCGCTCAACGATGCCGCCGGCCACCGTCGCTCCTTCCATGCTCAGGTCGTCGCTGAAGATGCAGCCCTCGAAATCCAGCGTGCCGCGCAGGATATCCTTGAGCCAGACAGGTGAAAATCCTGCCGGGCGACTGTCCACTGCGGGATAGATCACATGGGCGGGCATGATTGCCGTCAGCCCGAAGGAGATCATTTTCCTAAACGGCACCAGATCGCAAAGTTCTATGTCCACAAATTTTCGCTCATCCACGGGTATCGAAAGATGCGAATCTGCGACAACGAAGCCATGCCCCGGAAAATGCTTGCCTACCGTGTGCATGCCAGCCTCTTTCAACCCCAGCAGCAAATGGTGCGCAAGCTCGGAGATTGCCTCTGGGTCGCTGTGAAATGCGCGGTCGCCGATCACGCCGCTTCTTCCATGATCCACGTCCAGCACCGGCGTAAAACTGAAATCCACGCCGCAGCCGCGCAACTCGGCTCCCAGCACAAAGCCGGTCTGGTGTGCCAGATGGCGTGCGCGCTGCGGTTGATGGTCCCATATCATACCCAGTTCGCGCATCGCCGGAATTCTTGTAAACCCTTCGTGAAAACGCTGCACCCTCCCGCCTTCGTGATCCACAGCGACCAGAAGCGGCGTGGGGCGCAGCGCTCGTATCGCTACAGTCAGCCTGGTCAACTGTGCAATTGAAGCAAAATTGCGTTTGAATAAAATCACGCCGCCCACCAGCGGATTCATCAGACGCGCCTCGTCATCAGGCGTCAACTCCGTGCCCAGCACATCCAGCATGACCGGTCCTAAACTCATGGCAGCTCCGTCAATTGGTTTCCAGCACGACAAATGCGACGATCATGTTGCGCTCGTCGCTTAATGAAAGATGATGTCCGCTGATGCCAAGCCGGGCCAGATAGGTGCGCAGCACAGGGTCGAACTGCAACACGGGTTTGCCCAGACCGTCGTGTGTCACGCTGATGAGCGTCAGGCTGACAGGATATCTAAGGCCGCTGCCCACCGCCTTGGCAAAGGCTTCCTTGGCGGCAAAGCGCTTTGCCAGCAGGCGCGCCGGTTGCGTGTGCGCAAGATACTCAGGAAACTCGGCTGCGCTCAGCATGCGCTCTGCCAGTCTGGTCTGATAGCGCTGCCACATCGATTCGATGCGCGCATACTCGACGATGTCGGTGCCTATCCCGAAAATCATGCATCATTCCCGCGGGTAACCAGCGTCATTGCTGGCCGCAAGCTTAGTCGAATGGCCGGTTTTTTCATCAGGTGGAATCCCTGCCATCAGCAAGCGCTTCATCTTGCGCACAGCAGCATCCAGCCCGATGAACAGCGATTCGGCAATGATCGCATGACCGATATTGAGCTCCGCGATATTCGGAATCGCAACGATATCCTGCACGTTGTGATAGTGCAGGCCATGTCCCGCATTCACCTGCAAGCCCTGCTGGCTGGCGTGCGCTGCCGCAAATCGCAGGCGTTCCAGCTCTTCCTTCCTTGCAGGCACGCTGTCAGCTTCAGCATACTGCCCCGTATGCAGCTCGATCGCAGGAGCGCCGATGCGGCATGCGGCATCGATTTGCCTGACATCGGGATCGATGAACAGGGACACGCGTATCCCTGCATCGGCACAGCGCCCGGTGGCTGATTTGATCGCGTCGAAATAGCGTATCACGTCAAGCCCTCCCTCGGTCGTCAGTTCTTCGCGCCTTTCAGGCACCAGACACAAATCGTGCGGTTTGATGAGCAGCGCATTGTTGATCATCTCGTCGGTGACTGCGCACTCGAGATTCATGCGGGTCTGCAGCATCTCGCGCAACACGACCACATCCTTGTCCTGAATGTGGCGCCTGTCCTCGCGCAGATGCAGCGTGATCGCATCAGCGCCTGCCTCCTCGCAAATCAGCGCTGCTCGCACCAGGTTGGGATAACGCGCACCGCGCGCCTGGCGCAACGTGGCAATGTGGTCGATGTTCAATCCTAGTTTAATCATTTTTTTTGCAAATCCTTGATCAGTTCACGGGTATGCAGCACCTTGCCGCCAAGATGATGATTCAGCATCATGCGCATCAGCTGCTTGCTCTGCTGTATCACCACGGGGTCCGCATAATCATCGTCAGCCATCGCCAGCAGCGTTTTCCCCTGCACTTTCAGGCCTGCATTGCCATCATCGGGCAGCGCGCCCTTTTCCGCGACATAACGATAACAAATTTCGGGCAGTATGGGTTTGTTGCTGCCCGCTTCTTTTTTCAGTTCCAGCGCATAGCCCAGCTCCTGCAGCAGGTGTTTTTCAAAACAGCGCAGGCTTGCCGCATGGTCAGACTCATGCGCCAGCCGATACAGGGTTGCCCGGTAATAATCGAACAATTGCTCATGGGCATCGTCGCGCGCCAAGAGGTTGATCAGCAGCTCATTGAGATAGAACCCGCACATCAGCGCGGTACCCTGCAAATAAGGCTGCCCTCCCTGCCACTGCGCGGCATGCAGGGTGCGCACCTCACCCTTTCCAAACCAGGACAACAGCAAAGGCTGAAAATTCATCAGCACACCGCGCAATGCCGACCCAGGCCGTCTGGCGCCACGCGCCACGATCGCAAGCCTGCCGTGATGCCGGCTGTACACGTCGAGCAACAGACTGGTTTCGCGGAACGGGTGGGAATGCAGCACAAATGCCAGCTCATCCTGATGCCTGTTTTGCCGACTCGTCATTCTGCAAAATTATCTATTTTCAACTGGCTGCCAGCTGCTTTTACTCGTAACCCAGCGTCTGCAACATGCGCGCGTCATCCGCCCAGCCGCTGCGCACCTTGATGAACACCTCGAGAAAAACCTTGCCATCGAACAGCTTTTCCATATCAAGCCGCGCCTGGGTTGCGATCTCCTTGATCTTCTCGCCCTTCTTGCCAAGCAGCATCATCTTGTGCGCCTCCTTGTCCACCAGAATCGCAGCGCTGATGCGGCGCAACTTCTTGTCCATCTTGAATGCCTCGATCACCACGCTCACAGAATACGGCAGCTCTTCGCCTGTGAAACGGAACACCTTCTCGCGCAGGATTTCCGCCGCCAGAAAGCGCTCGCTGCGATCCGTCACGTCATCCGCATCATAGATCAGGCCGCCCTCGGGCAAAAAGCCGCGCAGGGTTTCGCGCAATTCCTCGATTTTCTTGCCGAATTTCGCGCTCACCGGAACGATGTCGGCAAATCCTTCGGCACGGCTCAGGACTTGTTTGAATTCATTTGAAACGCGCTCTGCAAAATCGAACAGCTGGCCCTTGTCCTCGATTGCATCGATCTTGTTGATCACCAGAACGACAGGCCGGTTATCAGGCAAGAGCTGCAGCACTTCCTGGTCACGCTCGTCGTAGCGCATCGCCTCCAGCACGTATAAAACCACCTGGACATCGCGCAGGCTGCTGGTCACCACCCGGTTCATTCCGCGGTTCAACGCATTGAGATGCTTCATCTGGAACCCGGGCGTATCGACAAACACGAACTGCGCATGCTCATCGGTAAAAATGCCGTGTATGCGGTGGCGCGTGGTTTGCGCCTTGCTCGAGGTGATGCTGATTTTCTGCCCAATCAGGTGATTGAGCAGCGTAGACTTGCCCACGTTCGGACGCCCTACGATGGCAATATAACCGCTGCGAAAATTTCCGCCCTGTGCGACAACTTCATTCATGTTTATTCCCAATCAGTTGGTAAGCAGCAAGGGCTGCCTGCTGTTCGGCATTGCGGCGGCTGCTGCCAGCCCCCTGTGTAACGATTCTGAGCGCGGGTATCGCGCATTCAACCCGGAACAGTTGCTCATGCGCAACACCCTGTGTATCAGTCACGCTGTAGTCGGGCAGCGCAAGGCGGCGCCCCTGCAGATATTCCTGCAACAGCGTCTTGGCATCCTTGCCCAACGTCCTGATGTCCACCCTGGCAAGATAGGGCACAAACAGGTTCAGCACGGCCTGCTCGGCAGAGTCGAATCCGCCATCCAGAAATACCGCGCCTATCAATGCCTCCACTGCATCCGCCAGTATCGAGGGCCTGCGAAAGCCGCCGCTCTTTCGTTCGCCTTCGCCCAGCCTCAAGTAGCGTCCGAGCTCGAGTTGCTCGGCAAACAGCACGAGCGCGGATTCCTTGACCAGGTTGGACCTCAGCCTGGACAATTCCCCCTCGCTCATGTCTGGAAACTCGCTATACAGATATTTGGCGATTACACAGCCTAAAATGCTGTCTCCCAGAAATTCCAGCCTTTCGTAATGCTCGGGCGCATAACTGCGATGCGTCAGTGCGCGCTCAAGCAGCCTCGCATCCTTGAATGCATGCCCCAGCTGCCGGCACAGATTTTCGTTAACCTTTCCCACTGACAGGATTGAAATCAAGATAAAAACTGATGTTGCCCGCAAGCGGGATTTTGACAAAATAACTCGCGCTCAACACCGGTTTTCCTGAACTCGTGTCGACATCGATGTCGTCAGGCTTGATCGCCTGGATATTGTCGATCGAGGCGCGCCTGGCATAAGACAGGCGTATATCGCTCAGGGAAGTTTTTTGCATGGCAGGATCGTTGGAAACCTCGTTGAATATTTTCTGTATCTCTGCGTTTTCTATGTATGAGGGAACCAGTTTCAGGCCGGTGGATACAACCAGCACCAGAACAAATGCGCCTGCGATCAAACCTGAAAGCGTGATGCCGCGCTGAATGCCGGGTTTCGATATGTTCATACTGTTCCCCTTTGTGTTAAATGGACAGGCCAATTCGTTTCAGATCAGAAAAATTCATCCATATGAAAAATGCCTTGCCGACGATTTCCTTGTCCGGCACAAAACCCCAATAACGGCTGTCGCGGCTGTTGTCGCGATTGTCGCCCATCATGAAGTAATTTCCCGCAGGCACCGTGCAGCGCACAGACTCGTCGTCATAAATGCAGTTCTCCCGCCCCGGAAAATCCGCAACCGAACCCAGATGCACATTGGGCATATCCGGGTTGATCAAAATGTCGTGGCGCTTTTTTCCCAGCATCTCTGAAAGTTTTTCAGTATGCACAAAATTCAGTCCGCTTTCGACGTAATTATAATCACCCTCTGGCTGCTGCATCTGTTCTTTTCCATTTATGGTGAGATGCTTGTTTCTGTACTCTATGGTGTCTCCCGGCACGCCGACCACGCGCTTGATATAGTCAACCGAGGGATTCTCAGGGTAGTGGAACACCATCACATCGCCGCGCTGAGGGTTGTTGATCTGGATGATTTTCTGGTCGATGATCGGCAATCTGATTCCATAGGTATATTTGTTCACCAGTATGAAGTCCCCGACTTGCAGGGTCGGAATCATCGACCCGGATGGAATCTTGAACGGCTCGACCAGAAACGAGCGTATGCAGAATACGATCAGGATGACAGGAAAGAAGCTCTTTGCATATTCGACCCACCAGGGATCGGCCACACCGCTGGCGCGATTTTTTGCCAGAACAAACCTGTCCAGCAACCATATGCTGCCCGTCACCAGCAGCAGCACAAACATGATCAAAGCAAAATCCATTTTTATTCCCTATACCTGACATCTATAAACAAAACCATTTTAACGCACAAGGCAATCAGTCATCCACACGCAGGATGGCCAGAAAAGCTTCCTGTGGAATCTCCACATTGCCCACCTGCTTCATGCGCTTTTTGCCCGCCTTCTGTTTCTCCAGCAGCTTCTTCTTGCGCGAGATGTCGCCGCCGTAACACTTGGCAAGCACGTTCTTGCGCATCGCCTTCACATTTTCGCGCGCGATGATATTCGAACCTATGGTCGCCTGTATCGCCACATCGTACATCTGGCGCGGAATCAGCTCGCGCATCTTGGCCGCCACCTCGCGTCCGCGGTACTGGCTGTTGGCGCGATGCACGATCACCGCCAGCGCATCGACCTTGTCGCCGTTGATCAGCATGTCCACCTTGACCACATCCGCCGCGCGGTACTCCTTGAACTCGTAATCCATCGAGG
>JAJXWG010000074.1 GCA_021781695.1 Pseudomonadota bacterium | reverse complement strand
GTCGGCGTAGGCCAGCCCACGGTCAGAATAGACGGTCTGACGGTGGGCGGCACGGTTTGATTTATTTTGATTCTGAATGAAATGCGGAGCTTGATTATGACTTCACCCGTTGCACTGAGAGACATTCCAAAAACCAATATTTTTCGCAAGGGCGATGTCTTTGTGCTGTTCGGCGAACTGTTCGGCCGCGGCTATGCCAACGGTCTTGTCAACGAGGCGAAAAAGGCCGGCATGACCCTGATCGGCATCACCGTTGGACGCCGCGACGAAAACAACGCATTGCGCAAGCTGACAGAAGAGGAGCTTGCCATCGCCGAAGCCAATCTGGGCGGACGCATCATCAACGTGCCGCTGATGGCCGGATTCGATCTGGATGCGCCAGAAGGCTTCCCTACCCCCACCGATCTGCTGGCCGGCATGACGCTGAAAAGCTGGCAGGAAGACCGCTTGGACTGGGCGCACATCGAAAAATGCCGCAAGGTGGGTGTTGCGCGCTTCACTGATTCAGTGGCGCAGGTGATGTCCCAGCTCGATGGCATGATTAAAGACGGCAGCAATGTATTTTTCGCGCACACCATGGCAGGCGGCATCCCCAAGGTCAAGGTTTTTCTGGCCATCGCCAACCGTATCTACAAGGGTCGGGGAGAGCGTTTCATGTCTTCGCGCGCACTCTTGGACAGTGATCTTGGCAAACTGATCCTGATGAATTTCGATGAAGTCACAGCCAACACCTTCCAGCATTTGATCGAGGGCAGCGCGGCGATCCGCTCGCGCATCGAGAAAACCGGCGGTCAGGTGCGCTATACGGCCTATGGTTATCACGGCACCGAGATCCTGATAGACGGCAAATACCAGTGGCAGACCTACACCAACTACACGCAGGGCTATGCCAAAATGCGTCTGGAGGATGTCGCCAGATCCGCATGGGAAAAAGGAGTTGTGGCAACCGTCTACAACTGCCCGGAGATACGCACCAATTCATCCGACATCTTCGTGGGCGTGGAACTCTCTCTGTTCCCTCTGCTCAAGGCGCTGAACAAGGAAGGCGACGGCGCATGGGCGAACACGCAATGGCAGACCTGCCAGACTCTCCTGCAGGAAGGCATCTCTCTGGAGAGCCTGCTGAAAAAAATAGAGGATTACAATGTCAGCGAGGTGATGAAGCGTTTCCGCGACTTCTCAGCATGGCCGATGGACAACTCGGCGGAGCTGGCCGAGGTGATGATAGGCACATCCGAAGAAATCACGCAGATGCATGTCAACCGCAATGAACTGGTTGCGGGCCACTTGAGCGCGCTGGTGCTGGAAGGCACGGGGCCATTGATGTTCCATGAAACATCAAATCCAGCAGGCCCCGTGCTCTGGCTCAACCACGACATCATCGCAAGACAGCTCAACATCATGCACAGCTGATGCTGCCGATCAGACATCTCGCGCTGGCATTCTCATTTGCCTGCGGCGCGGCAAGCGCCGGCGATTTTGATTCATGCCGCGAGGAGTTTGCCAACGGCATCCCGCCCGTCGTCCCCCATGCCGAAACGCGGGAGCCGCGCGCGCTCTGCTTTGACGAGTTTGCCGTGCTGCACTCGGGCATAAGCCACACGCCGGTCTATGTCGCCGAACGGTTGAACAGCAAGCTGCTGCTTGATGCCAGATACAACCAGAGGACGAACAAATTCTTTGCGGATGCGAGGCTGCCGAAGTCCGAGCGCGCAGAACTTTATGACTATCGCAGCTCCGGATTCGACCGCGGCCACATGGCGCCGGCCGGTGACATGGCGACCGAGGAAGCGATGGCGCAGAGTTTCTCGCTGGCGAACATGGTTCCCCAGTTTCCTGTCAACAACCGCCGCGCCTGGGCCAGCATCGAAAAAGCCACGCGGCATTACGCAATGCGCGCAGCAGGCGATGTGTATGTGATCACAGGGCCCGTGTTCGACAAAATGCCGCCGACGATAGGCGCGGACCATGTCTGGGTACCGCAACATCTGTTCAAGCTGGTCTATGACCCCGCCAGGCATCGCGCCTGGGCGCACTGGCTGGACAACACCAATGAAGCGCGCGTCGGAAAACCGATCAGCTATGAAGAACTGGTGAAACGCACCGGCATCGAATTCCTGCCGCTTAAGTCCTGACGTCAGCGTGCTACGATGCTGTCGTTGTTCGCCCTGACCTTGGAGCCTATGGAGAAACCGGGATCCTTGTCGAAATCGAAGGTCTTCTCGTCCCCGTTGTCGAATCTGACGGCAACCCGCCAGGTCTTGGCCGATTTCACCCTCTGCTCAATCTCATGTCCGGCATAGGCACCGCCCGCAGCACCTGCCAACGTCGCAATGTCCTTGCCTGTGCCGCCTCCCACCTGATGCCCGAGCAAGGCGCCTGCCACGCCGCCCGCAATCAATCCCAAGGGGCCGCCCTCCCCTTTCTTTTCCACCACATCCACTGACAGCACCTGACCGCATTCAGCACAGACTGCCGAGCTGGAATTCTGCGTGCGCTCAGATTTGGCCTTCGACAGCGCCTTGTTGTATTCGTCCTTCGCATCGCGCAGACATTGCATGCGTATGCTGGAGGTTGATTCGTCGGCACAGAGCTTCCTGTCTTCGGTATAGCGGGTTTCAGCGGCCTTTTTTGCGGCCATATATTCGGATTCGGTTTCCGCTGCCAGAACGGCATTGGAAAACAAAACGGAAGCCATTAAAAAAACGACATGAAGTTTCATTTTTTTCTCCCTGAAGTGTATTGACGGAAAGACCTGACCACGAACGGCATGATAGAACAAATCCATCCGTCACACAAAATGAACGCCGCCAAGATCAAATGAAAGAATATCAGGCTGCATGCCCGATATGCGCGTCGATCAGCCGTGCAACATCAGGCGCAAACCTCACGACCAGTAGCTTGTGGCGGTACTTGCACCCGCAGGAGTGCGCACGTGCCTGGCGCAAACAAAAAAGCGCCGCGGATTCCGCGGCGCTTTACTTCTGCTGATCAGCCTTTATTGACGATAACTATTATCTTGTCGCTGGTGAAAATCGAACATCTGGAACAGATCGCCAATTGCCGGCGCATTGACCGGCACATATGGATTGCCCGGCAATTGCTTCGGATTTGGCAGATTGTCCCGGCTGCGGCCCGTGATCGGCGAAAGGCCCCAGTTGTGCTCGATGAATTTCGCGATCGAGACATGGTCGGCGTACGTGTGATCGACATGGCCGCCCATCGAATATGGCGATACGATAATCATCGGGACGCGCGGGCCATCGCCGAAGAAATCCACCGGCTGGATATAACCAGAGTCATAGTAACCGCCCCCTTCATCAAACGTGATCAGGATCGCTGTGCTGGCCCACAAATCAGGATGGCTCTGCACTGCATTGATCAGCTTCCTGGCGAAGCTCTCGTAGAGATCCATCTTCGAGGAGGTTGGATGACCATCGAGAAGCCAACCCGGCTTGATAATCGACACCGCAGGGAGGTTTCCCTTGGAAATGTCGTCATAAAGATCGGTCGTGTCCTTCAAGTGCTCTGATACCAGAGCCGGGTTGGACATGATCGATGTTTCATAGAGGAACGGGTTGCAGATATTGCAATACACGCTCTGCGGAGAGTTCGCAACAAAGCTGTTCCAGCCCTCGCCATAGTATTTCCAGGAGATGCCATTGGCGAGCAGCGAATCACCTATCGTCTTCACTTGTGAAGGGGGAATGGTGAACGCGCTGGTGTTGACGCTTCCATCGCCGTTGTAGCCGGGGTTGTAGTTGTTCAGCAAATAGTAGGCGCCCGGTGCGCAGTTGGGCTTGGGATGATAAGGCAGCGAATTCAAATAGCTCACCACTGAGCCTACGCCTGGCTGCGAGACATCGGAACAGTTGCTGTATGAACCGCCAGAGTATCCATCCTGCGTATAGTAGTTGTTGGTGCCCGGCTGTGGATCAGGATTTTCAATCTCGTTTGCAGGAGGAACAATCGGCTTTCCCTGGCTGTCGGAATAGAAAAACGCATCGCCGGAACCCAGCATGATGTGGTTTGCACCGGTGCCGCCCTGCACTGCCTGATGATAGTTGTCGCTGATCGCATAGGCCCTGGCAAGCAATGTGAAATAGGGTATGTCGCCATTGCTCGTGTTATAGAACCCCATCGCTGCAGAACCTTCTCCTGTGCTGAGATCGTTGAACCCGGGAGACTGTGCCTTGCCATTGCTGCCTGCACCGACAGTGACTTCAACCCAGGGGAAAAGATCCATCATGCAGCCGCTTGGATTAGCGCTCGTTGCATAGGCTGAATTGCAATCGGACTGCTGCCATGCCTGATAGAAGCGATGAACGGGACTGGCTGCATAATCGTCATCTGTCATGCCTGGCGTAAGAGGAAATGGGCCGCCTGGCAGATTTGTCGCATTGGCTATGCGCGTATCGATGCTGTGCTTCGGAAGGTTGGTCGCACCTGTTGTCAGGAGTGGGATATCTTCTGGAAGAAGTGCGCCGCTTTCAGCCGCATTTGCCACGGAGAGAGATTCAATGGGTGGCGGGTTGGTATCACTTGCGCTTGTGTTTGCTCCGCCAGTCAGCGGGGCGGGCAGAACCTGATAAGGTGTCTTCGCGCTTGGGCTCAGCGTGTATTTGGCTGGTCCTGTCAGGTTCGCCTGATATTGCATGGCCTGCGCAAAATTGGGGCCAGGCGTGCCATCCGCATTGATGATGCCCTTGGACAACAGGTTGGATATCGTTTCGCCGCGGGGCGGGCGGTAGGTTCCAAAAAGATGATCAAATGTCCTGTTCTCGCCTATGATCACGATCACATGTTTGATCGGCGTTGCAGTGTGGTATTGCGCGTCTTCCTGGTCAGCGGATGCCAATGCCGGTAATCCGAGCGCAGAAAAACCGAAGCATGCAAGCGTGACGCTTGCTGCAATGCGTTTATGGCGCAGATATTTCTGATCCATTTATGTCTCCTAGAACGGGTTGTGAGGAGCTTTAATCTTCGCAGTCGTATATGACAAAATGAAGCATGGTAAAGCGTCAAAGTAGTCCATTCGGACCAATCTCTTCTACCAGTTCGAATATTCGCTACCATCCGAGGCCCTTCCCTTGTCCGCGCTCCTGATATCATATACGCCACCCTTTTCCGCATCCTCTGGAGGAATGATGACCCACGACTGGTTGCTTCCGGTCATCGGATCGGGCGGAATGCTGCGCAGATATTTTTTTTCGACAAGATCGATTAGCGTATCCGGATATTTCCCTGTGTCCCCGTAATACTTGTCGATCGCATCCCGCATACCTTCAAGATCCGCATGCAGCGCCGCCTCCTTAGACTTGTCAATGCTGTGGAAATAGCGAGGCATTGCAAGGGTAAGCAATGTCGCGATGATCGCCATCACAACCAGGAGTTCGATCAACGTAAAGCCTGCACGCCTTCCCATCACCATTCCTTGTATGGAATTCCATTCAAGCCCACTTTTTCGGAAAGCGGGTAGACATCGTACACATCTTCCCCTTCGGAAGGCTCATCAGGAGAACTCTCGTAGCTGCGCTTTCCCCATGTCTGCGATGCCGGAATGCTGGCATCGTTCACCAAAGGGTTGCGAGGAACGCGCCGCAAAAAATAAATTATCGGCTTTTTCGGATCTTTTATGTCCGCGGCGCCTTGCGCCAGGTCTTCCAGATTGTGCGGATATCCAGACTCCCCTGCATCCTTCGCGATGCGCCCATCATCGGTTGCTTGCTTGTATTGATCGATCGCGCCGCGGATCTGCCAAAGCGCCGCCCTCAATTGCTGCTCCTTTCCTCTCTGCGCCACAAGCTCTGCCATGGGCAACGCAATAACGGATAATATGGCGACGATCGTCACAGTAACGAGAAGTTCGATCAATGTGAATCCCTTCGCGTTCATTTGGTATTTCATTTCGTCTGTGATCTGGCAGACGCGGGTCTTTCCATAGCCGGTTCTGTCGATTGGGGAGTTTGCGACTCAACAGCCTGCAAAGGCGAAACGGCTCTCGGCATGGTAGGTTCTCCGCCAATAGATCCTGGACCAAGCTCCTGCCCCCCCAAGGAGCCCTCAGTTCCAGACATGAACTCAAGATTTCCCGCATCTGGTCGTGCAATATTTCTGACTATGTGCGGCGTGATCAGCAACACCACCTCCGTTTTTGACTTGTTGGTGAGATGATTTGAAAAGAGATGCCCAAGAAATGGGAAGTCGCCAAGGCCAGGGATCTTGTTTGCCGTATCGCTGTCCGTATCGTTGAGCAACCCTCCAAGCACCTGTGTTTCACTGTCCTTGAGACTCAAGATCGTGTTCGCCGTCCTTGTGCCTATCTGATAGGTCGTCGTGCCTGCCGCATCCTTGACCTGGTTGACGATATTGCTGACCTCAAGGCCCACCTTGATCGAGACGTCGTTGTTAAGCGAGATCGCTGGCTCCACTTCAAGTTTGAGACCCACGTCAAGGTAGGTTACTGATTCTGCAACACCCACTGTTGCCATGCTGGTCGTTGTGATCACTGGCACCTTGTCCCCTATGTGTATGTTCGCTTTTTCATGGTTCTTCACCCTAATGCGCGGGCTTGCCAGAACATTCGCATCAGTGTCCAGATCGCTAAAATTGAGCACAGGATTGGGTATGCCGATCTGCGTCGCATTGAGGTTCTTCAAATTATCGAGCGTGAGAGGATTAGTTGTCTGCATGGTGTTGACCACAAGGGAACCGCCAACCGCCGTTGTCGTCGTATTGGGGGGCGCCTGCGGGCTCAAGACTGTGAACTGGTTTGGATACTGCATGCCCAGATTCAGAACCTTTGAACGGTCCACTTCCAGAACCTCGACATCCAACATCACTTCAGGCTGCTCGACATCCTGCGCTGCAATCAGCTTTTCAGCCATCCGGATCGCTGCTGGCGTATCACGCATGGTCAGAAGACCGATCTTGTCGTCTGCAAAAATATCCTTGGTCTTAAGTATCGTCTTGATCATGCTCATCGTCTGCTTCACGTCCACATTGGAGATATAAAAGCTTTTGACCATCAGATCCTGGTAATCGCGGGTCTTTGCAGGCGTGTACGGATAGATCAGCACGGTATTGTTGTCCAGGATCTTTTCGGCTAGTTGGTTGGTGAGGAGCAGAAGCTTGATGGCTCCCTGCACACTGGTGTTTTTCACAAATATAGTAGCCTTCAGCGCAGGATTGATGTCCTTATCAAACACGAAGTTAATGCCTGAGACTCGGGATATCACATCGAATACTGTTTTCAGGCCTGCATCCTGAAATTCCAGGGTGATGGTTTTTTCTATGTTCGATTTGAGATCCGGCGTTTCGATTCTCGCCCTTGTTTTTTCATCGAGCAGCGCCTGCAGTGCCTTAGCTCCAGGCTGATTATGATCTTCCATCAGCACGTCCCTCACTTTGCTTCGTGCCCCTGCAAAATCGCCTTTCTTGTACAAGTTTTGTGCTGCAATGACAAATTCAAGGTGGCGCTTATCAGACTGGATCAATTGAAGGCCATCCATCGCTCGCTCGTTTTTGTCATCGATCTTCAACACTGCGTTGTAGTGTTTTTCAGCCTCATCGAACTTTTCACTCATTCTTGCAGAATCTGCATTAGCCAGCTCGCGCAAAACCACCGCTTCGTTCTCCTTGATAATACGCGCACGATATTCAGGATTATTTGGATCAGCCTTGATCGCCTTCCTGATCTGCTCCATTCCCTCTTCCGT
>JAJXWG010000073.1 GCA_021781695.1 Pseudomonadota bacterium | reverse complement strand
GAAGAACAAGGTCGCCCCGCCTTTCAAGGAAGCGCTGTTCGACATCCTGTATGGGGAAGGCATCTCGCGCGAAGGCGAAATCATCGATCTTGGCGTTATGCACAAACTGCTTGAGAAATCCGGCTCCTGGTACAGCTATAACGGCGAGAAGATCGGTCAGGGCAAGGACAATGTGCGCGAGTATCTGCGTGCGCGTCCCGAGGTTGCGCGCGAGATCGAAAACAAGATACGCAGCAGCGTCGGCGTGGCACTGATCGAGGTTGCTGAAAAGCCGAACGCGAAGAAAGCCGAAAAGTCCGGGCAGCCGAATGAGGAAAAGGCCTGAACCCACGCTTCGCGCGCGCGCGCTGCAGTATCTGGCGCGCCGCGAATACAGCAGGGCAGAGCTTGCAGCCAAGCTGCGTCCGTACGCCAAGGCAGAGGACGAATTCGAGCAGGTTCAGCCGGTTGATATCGACAGGATTCTGGATGATCTGGCTGCAAGCGGATATCTTTCGGATGAGCGCGCTGTCACACAGCTGCTGCATGCAAGGCGTCCCCGCTTCGGGGCGCAGCGCATCGCGCATGAGCTGCTTCAGAAAGGCATAAGCCACGAGTTGATCGAAAAGGCCCTGCCTGCATTGAAAGAAGCCGAACTTGAAACGGCGCAAGGCGTGTGGCAGAAAAAATATGGCGCATTGCCTCGCGATGCAAAAGAAAAAGCGCGTCAGATGCGCTTCTTGCAGTCCCGTGGATTTTCCATGGATGTGATCTTCAAGGTGCTAAGGCACGATGATGAGGCACAATGAGCTCAGCTTATCGGCGTGAAGCTCGTTGCCCATTGCATCTCCAGCGTTTCACGCACTTCGTCGAGATTCTCCCGTGTAAGCCCGATATGCTCGAGTTCGTCGCGTGAAATTTCCGCCGTGGGCCTCCCCCGGATGGCACTCTCGCCAGTGATGGACTCGATGATGCGCACAAGGGTGAGCGGCACGTTATCCACTGCCATGCTGTGATGTCCCTCGATCACACTGACGACCTCGTTGGGCAAATTCCACTTTCGTGCCAATATTCCGCCGATTTCGGCATGGGTGATGCCAAATTTTGACATTTCGATGTCGATGGTGGATTCTTCCGGGTGGGATTCGACATAGCTGATGAAGGCGTCGAATTTTGCAGGTTCGAGGTGGGCCAGCACGAGATAACCCATGTCGTGCAGCAGTCCGGAGAGGAACAGCATGTTTTCGTCCAGCCTGTTAGGGAGCATGGATGATAAAAGGCGCATGCCGGCAGCTATCGAGAAACTGTGCAGCCACAGATCGCTCATGGTGAAAATTTTGCTCTCGCGTATCTTGATCGGCTCGGTCAAGGCAATGACTGTCGCAACCGATTTGACGATGGATAGTCCGAGAACCAGCGCCGCATCGTTCACCGTGCTGATCTTTCTGCCCACCACGAACATGGGTGAGTTGGCCATGCCGATCAATCTGGCCGAGATGAACGGGTCAGACTTGACCAGGCCGAGAAGTTCCTTTTCACCTTCCTCGGTATCCAGATGCAACGATAGCAATTGTCTTGCGATGGGGGAAATGGTGGGGAGGACATCGGCTTCCCCGATTTTTTTGCGCAGCTCTTCCATGGCATTATCCGAATGAATTTAAAATGGATTCTACACTTGACGGAAGGCAGGATCAAAGTATTTATACCCAAGATAAATTCTCATCGCATCTGATTATTTTCTGACGTTAAAATCAGCATTTCCCTATAGTGTCATGGGCATCGTGCTAAACATAATGTACTCAGGCGGGAGTTTTGCAATCCTGCCATTTTGGGAAGGCATCGATCATGGGAATCGCGAACAGTGTTGCCCGATCTGACATGCTTAAACTTGCGGCAGGCCAGGCATGGGCTCTGCGATGAACAAGAAAGCGCTGCTCCTCTCGGCGTTGATTGCAGTATCGGTGCACGCAAAGGCCGTGCAGGATAATGATGTCAAGGGCATCTGGCATGGCGATATCCGTAGCTTCGACAGGGATGATCTGGATCTGTGGCGCAGCGGAAAATGGGTGCGCGACAGGCATGAAGGCAGGTTAGGCTGGTGGTGGGTTGTTGCAGACCTATGGTATTTCTATCCGCAGCCGGTTTATCCTTATCCCGACCCTTATATTCCTCCTAACGTCCTTGTGCGGGCGGACAGCGCAGAACGGTTCTGGTATTACTGCGAATTCAGCAACGCGTATTACCCTTACGTTCCGATTTGCCCGGAGAAGTGGAAAGTCGTTCCAGCAGTGCCTGTTCAATAAGGGGATCATCATGAGGAAGATCATCTGCAGCATTGCAATGGTTTTGGCGGGATGCGCGTCAGCTCCCATCGGACCCAGGGTTGCTGTGATGCCGGCACCCGGAAAGCCCTATGAGGTTTTCGTCGCCGAAGATCAGCTGTGCCGTTATTACGCAGCGCAATCTATCGGTGCCGCACCCAGCGACGCTGCGGCACAAAGCTTCGTTGGCTCGGCTGTGGTGGGCACGGCGATAGGCGCTGCGGCAGGCGCCATGGGCGGCGGCCATGAAGGCAGTGGCGCTGCGACAGGGCTGGTTATCGGCAGCATGGCAGGTGCGGGTCAAAGCGCTTATGCCGTGCAGGATGCGCAGATGCGCTATGACCTGACTTATCAGCAGTGCATGTACGCAAAGGGGAATCAGGTTCCCGGCATGCCCATGCAGACAGCCCCGTCCCAGGCTCCCTACCCGCCGCGATGAACATGGGAGATTTTGTGAATGATCAGAGCCTGAAACAGCAGGGCATATTGAAAAGCATCTATTCCAGGCGCTCTGTGCGCGCTTATGCGCCAACGCCTGTCGATGATGCGGAGCTGCCGCTTTTGCTCGATGCTGCCGTGCATGCGCCAACGGCCATGCATGAAGAGCCATGGGCATTTGTGATCGTGCAGGACGCTCGGCTATTGCAGCGCCTGTCAGAAATAGCCAAACCTGTTTTCATCGAAGAGGTGAGCCGCCGCGGCGCTCATGGCAACATCCGCTCCCTCGAGCACTTTTCACGGGCTGATTTCAATATCTTTCATGGTGCAGGAACCCTCATCATTATCTGCGCCAGGCAGCAGGGCTCATTCGCCGCTGCCGACTGCTGGCTGGCTGCGGAAAACCTCATGCTGGCAGCAGATGCGATCGGGCTTGGGACCTGCGTCATCGGCTCAGCGGTTTCTGCACTGAATGCGCATAAAGAGGAGCTTGGCATGCCCTTTGAATATTCCGTCATCGCGCCCATCGTCGTGGGTGTGCCAGGCGGCGAAACGCGGGCAACGTCCAGAAACAAGCCAGTCATCCTTTCATGGAAAAAATAGCTGGTTTTTAAAGCGCCTGTGGAAGTCTGCTAAAGGAGGCCATCCTTGAATATTCGCGCAATAGAACATGCCTGCAGGCGATATGCCGGAGTTTACGACCTCGTATTTGGCGGAGTTTTCCAACCCGGCCGCAAGGCAACCGTCGAACATATGCGATGCAGCCCGGGGGGAAAGGTGCTGGAAGTAGGGGTAGGCCCTGGGTTGTCATTTTCGCTTTATCCAAAGCATATCCTGTTGACGGAAACAGGAGCAATGGCATGAGACAAGAGCCGCCTTCAGGCAAGTCGATGGAGAGTGTGATCAACAATCCGGCAACGGAAAGACCGGCGTATCGTCCTCTCGGCGTCATGGTGCTTGCGGCAGAAGAGCTGTTGTTGTCGAAAATGCTGCGTGCCATCGGCGACCCTCCCATACAAATCGTGCTGTGGAACGGGCATGAGATCAACCGCAGTGAAGCCGTGGCAGCAAGCGTTCTGATACGCGACCGCGGTGCGTTATTCAAGTTGATTTCCGATCCTGAGCTTCATTTTGGCGAGCTGTATTCGAGCCAACGCATCGAGGTGCAGGGGAGTCTGCTCGATTTTCTCGAGGCGGTTTACCGGGTCTGGCCGCTTATGAGCGAGAAAAGGGCTGGCAGAAAGCAGTTTTTGTCATTCAGCGCTGCAAGGGCTAACACACTTGAAGGGGCCAGATTTAATATCCGTCATCATTATGATCTTGGCAACGACTTCTACAAGCTTTGGCTGGATGAACGCATGGTGTATACCTGCGCATATTTCAAAAAACGGGACATGAGTCTTGAGGAAGCGCAGCTTGCGAAGCTCGACCATGTGTGCAAAAAATTGCGATTGAAAGCAGGCGAGACCGTGCTGGAAGCCGGTTGCGGCTGGGGCGCCTTGGCATTGCATATGGCAAAACACTATGGCGTTATAGTGAAAGCGTACAACATTTCGAAGGAACAGATCGCTTTTGCAAGGCAGCGCGCGCGCAATGAAGACCCGGAAGGCAGGGTCGAATTCATCGAGGATGATTATCGCAACGCATCAGGCGAGTTCGATGCATTTGTTTCGATCGGAATGCTGGAACACGTGGGGGTTGAGCATTACCGTGAATTGGGCAAGATGATAAACCGCATCCTTAAATCCAATGGCCGGGGGCTGATACACACCATAGGACTGAATTACCCCAGACCCATGGACGCCTGGGCATCGCGACATATCTTTCCCGGCGCAAGTCCGCCCAGCCTTGCGCAAATGATGCAGATTTTCGAGCCCTTTGATTTTTCGGTGTTGGACGTGGAGAACCTGCGCCTGCACTACGCGATGACCCTGGGGCATTGGCTGGATAGATTTGAACGCCATGCGGATCTCGTGGAGCAGATGTTCGATCAGGAGTTCGTGCGCATGTGGCGTCTGTATCTTGCCGGCTCTTTGACGGCCTTCAAGACCGGGGGCATGCAACTGTTCCAGGTGGCTTTTGCGCGTGCGGATTACGATGCGCCATTGACCAGGGAAAATCTTTATGAAAGCTGGGACGCTCAAGATGGACAACTGTGATGTGCTGATCGTTGGGGGTGGACCGGCAGGTTCAAGCTGCGCATGGCAGCTGCGCCGGCATGGTCTCGATGTCGTGGTGATGGACAAGGAGGAATTTCCTCGCGACAAGGTTTGTGCAGGCTGGATTACGCCGGCAGTGGCCGATTCTTTAGAGCTGGATATCGATGATTATGGAAGGCGGCATGTGCTGCAACCGATCACCGCTTTTAGAACCGGATTGATCGATGGCGAGAGTGTGCTGGTCAGGTATCGCGATGCGGTGAGCTATGGCATACGCCGATACGAACTGGACCATTATCTGCTCAGGCGTTCTGGAGCAAGGCTGCGGTCCGGGCAGTCGCTGAAAACCTTGAAGCGATGCGGCGGATCATGGATCATCAACGATGATATTTCGGCAAGACTAGTCATCGGCGCAGGGGGTCATTTCTGCCCGGTAGCGCGTTTCATGGGGGCAAAACTCGGCGCAGATGAACACGCGATTGCAGCCAAGGAGATAGAGTTCGAGATGAGCCCGCTGCAAAGCGATACCTGCAAGGTTTCCGGCGATACACCCGAGCTTTACTTTTGCCGCGATCTCAAGGGTTACGGCTGGTGCTTTCGCAAAGACAACTATCTGAATATCGGGTTTGGTCGCGAGGGGAGTCATGGGCTTTCGGAGCAGCTTGAGCATTTTTGCGATTTTCTGACTCAACTTGGCAGAATACCCGCTCACATGCCGCACAGGTTTCATGGCCATGCCTACCTGCTTTACGGGTATACCGCGCGAAAGCGGGTCGATGATGGCTTGTTGCTTGTTGGTGATGCAGCAGGTCTTGCCTGTCCGCAAAGCGGCGAAGGCATAAGGCCTGCGGTCGAATCCGCGCTGATGGCCGCCGATACGGTATTGTCTGCCGGCATGGACTACAGCAAGGATAGGTTGTTGCCCTATGCAAGCCGGTTGTTGCAGCGTTTCGGCAAGGAAAAGCCGGCAGCGATCGGACCCCTGCGTCAGGCCATCTCTCGGACGCTGCTTGGCAGCACATGGTTTACCCGCCATGTGGTGCTTGATCGCTGGTTTCTTCACGCGCACCAGAAGGCTTTGTTGCCAAACCGCTTTTGAAACTGCAGGCAAAAAAATGGCCTGCGGGGGAGGCAGGCCTAAGGGGGTGTTTGAGTATTAGAGTTTTATTATACGCTAATATTTTGATGTGTCAACAGCAGTTTGAAAGCGTGGATGGCAGTGTGCGCCGGATGGTATGATGCGGGTCTTTTCCGGCGTGTTTGAAAGCCGCCTGTTGTCATAATTGATGGATGCAAAATATGAAAAGCAGTGAAATTCGCCAGAAATTTCTGGATTACTTCGCCTCCAAAGGCCATACGGTTGTTCCTTCCAGTTCGCTGGTGCCGCACGAAGACCCAACCCTGCTGTTTACCAATGCGGGCATGAACCAATTCAAGGATGTATTTCTGGGTTTCGACAAGCGCCCCTATACCCGCGCGGCAACGAGCCAGAAATGCGTGCGTGCAGGCGGCAAGCACAACGACTTGGAAAACGTCGGCTACACAGCCCGTCATCACACCTTTTTCGAGATGCTGGGCAACTTCAGCTTCGGCGATTACTTCAAGCGCGAAGCGATCGCCTATGCGTGGGAGCTCTTGACCGACGTGTTCAGGCTGCCTGTGGAAAGACTCTACGTGACTGTATACGCCGAGGATGATGAGGCTTATGACATCTGGACCAAAGAGATCGGGGTGCTTCCGGAGCGCGTTATCCGCATCGGCGACAACAAGGGTGCGCGCTACGCTTCCGACAATTTCTGGATGATGGGAGATACCGGGCCTTGCGGTCCGTGCACCGAGATTTTTTATGATCACGGCGAAGATATCCCCGGCGGGCTTCCAGGCACGCCAGAAGAAGACGGCGACCGTTATATCGAGATATGGAACAATGTGTTCATGCAGTTCAACCGCGACGAAGCCGGCGTGATGCACCCGCTGCCCAAGCCTTCGGTGGATACCGGCATGGGGCTTGAACGCATCTCGGCAGTGCTGCAGCATGTGCATGCCAATTACGAGATCGACCTGTTCCAGGCGTTGATCAAGGCCGCTGCGAGGGAAACGAACTGCACCGATCTGAACTCGCCTTCACTTAAGGTGCTGGCTGACCACATACGCGCGTGTTCCTTTCTGATTTCAGACGGCGTGATTCCAGGCAACGAGGGGCGCGGCTATGTGTTGCGTCGCATCATACGCCGTGCGATACGGCACGGCTACAAGCTGGGCGCAAGAGAGGCCTTCTTCTACAGGATGGTGCCTGACTTGGTCGAGCAGATGGGCAGCGCCTACCCCGAACTGATAGCCGAGCAGGTGCGCGTGAAAGGTATACTCAAGCTCGAAGAGGAACGCTTCTTTGCGACGATACAGCATGGCATGGAAATCCTCGATGCCGATCTTGCGGGTATGGAAAAATCCGGCAGCAAGACCTTCAATGGCGAGACTGCATTCAAGCTGCACGACACGTTCGGCTTCCCGCTCGATCTGACCGCCGACATCTGTCGCGAACGCGGGGTGACGGTGGATAATGCAGCGTTCGATGCTGCGATGGCGCGCCAGAAACAGCAGGCGCGTGCGGCCGGAAAGTTCAAGATGGCTGCCAATCTCGAATACGATGGCAAGCCGACCACGTTTCACGGCTACGACACACTGGAGCACAAGGGGCTGGTGCTTGCGCTGTACAAGGATAGCGTGATGGTAAATGAGCTCAAGGAAGGCGAGACGGGCGTGGTGGTGCTGGACAACACGCCTTTCTATGCGGAATCCGGCGGCCAGGTGGGAGACCGTGGAGAGTTGAAGAGCGTGCATGGCATTTTCGTCGTGGAAGACACTCAGAAGATACAGTCTGCGGTGTTCGGCCACCACGGCACGGTCACGACCGGACGCATTTCAGTCGGCAACAACGTGAA
>JAJXWG010000072.1 GCA_021781695.1 Pseudomonadota bacterium | reverse complement strand
ACACGGGCCGCCTGATGTCGGGGCGCCGCTGGTCCGACGGGCTGCATCAGGCTGTGGAAGCCAAGGAAGGCGTGGAGATAAAGAAGGAAAACCAGACGCTGGCCTCTATCACTTTCCAGAATTATTTTCGCATGTACGACAAACTGGGCGGCATGACCGGAACGGCGGATACCGAAGCCTACGAATTCCAGCAGATCTACAATCTGGAAACGGTGATCATTCCGCCCAATCGTCCGACGGTGCGCCGCGACATGATGGACAAGGTGTATCTCACCGCGATGGAAAAATACCGAGCGGTGATCGTCGACATCAAGGATTGTTATGAGCGCGGCCAGCCGGTGCTGGTGGGCACGACTTCCATCGAGAATTCTGAGCTGCTCTCGCATCTGCTGGACAAGGAAAAGCTGCCGCATCAGGTGCTCAATGCCAAGCAGCATGCCAGAGAGGCCGAGATCGTGGCACAGGCAGGGCAGCCCAAGATGATCACCATCGCCACCAATATGGCAGGCCGCGGAACCGACATCGTGCTGGGCGGCAGCATAGAGCATCAGATCGAGAATATACGCGCAGATCAGAACCCGGATCAGGCCGCCGCGCGCATCGCAAAGCTGAAGGAAGAGTGGAACGCTTTGCATGAGCAGGTGATCAAAAGCGGCGGCCTGCACATCATAGGCACGGAACGCCATGAATCGAGGCGCGTGGACAACCAGCTGCGCGGCCGCTCAGGCCGCCAGGGCGACCCCGGTTCCAGCCGATTCTATCTTTCACTGGAGGACCCGCTGCTGCGCATTTTCGCTTCCGACAGGGTCGCTGCGATCATGAACAAGTTCAAGCTGCCCGAAGGTGAGGCGATCGAGCATGTCTGGGTGACGCGCGCGATCGAGAATGCGCAGCGCAAGGTGGAGGCGCGCAACTTCGATACGCGCAAGCAGATTCTCGAATACGACGACGTGGCGAACGACCAGCGCAAGGTGATCTACCAGCAGCGGACCGAACTGATGGAAAGCGAGGATATCTCGGAGACCATTGCGGGAATGCGGGATGGCGTGCTGGACGATATGGTCAGCCTTTATATCACGCCGCACAGCATGGAAGAGCAGTGGGATGTGGCCGGCCTCGAAAAGGCGCTGGCGGCGGAATTCCAGCTGGCATTGCCTCTGGCTCACTGGCTGGATGAGGATAAGGCGCTGAACGAGGCGGGCTTGCGCGCGCGCATCCTCGAGCATGCAAAACTGGCATACCAGGCCAAGGTGGACAAGGTGGGCGCTGAGGCCATGCATCATTACGAGCGCGCGATCATGCTGCAAAGCGTGGATATGCACTGGCGCGAGCATCTTGCCTCGCTGGATCATCTGCGTCAGGGAATACATCTGCGCGGTTATGCGCAGAAAAACCCCAAGCAGGAATACAAGCGCGAAGCCTTCGAGCTGTTCTCGATGATGCTGGACGTGATCAAGCGCGAAGTGATACAGGTGCTGATGAACGTGGAAATACGCAGCGAAGCGGAAATTGAGCCCGTGCAAACCGCGCCTGTGGATGTGCAGTACCACCATGCCGACTATGAGGAAGCGCTATCCCGGGGGGCAACATCGGAAAGCGAAGAACAGCTGCCCTTTGTGCGCGACGGAAAGAAGATCGGGCGCAATGACCCCTGCCCGTGCGGTTCAGGCAAGAAATACAAGCAATGTCACGGGCAACTGAGTTAAAGGAGGAAGCAATGTCATTAGTGATAGACACGCTGCGCGCATCACCTATAACGGAAGAATTAAGCAATGCAGAAGTGGAAATTCTGGCGGAACTGTTCGAGGTCCAGGATTACAGGGCGGGCGATGTCATCGTCAAACCCAATGATGAAAAGTCGGATAATCTATACATTCTTGCTTCTGGCGATATCGAGGTTAGTATAGAAAGCGCTGTTGAGAAGGCGGTCATCCATGTGCTGAAGCCCGGGGATCTGGCGGGCATGATCACCTTTGCGGGCGGCGCTGCATCGCAGATCAGCGCAACGCTTTATGCCGTGGGACCCACCAAAGTATTGAGCATGCAGCGCTTAAGATTCGAATCGCTGCTCAATTCTCATCCCCGGCTGGTCTATCACGTGATGCGAGGCATCATACGCAACATGCACGGCATCGTGCGGCGCGTGAACAGCGAATCTGCCGAGCTATCAAACTATATATACAAGACCGGTGGTCGTTATTAGGAGAATGAAATGCCGGTCAATCTGAATCCGCCCGTTGCGGCGCTGCCCGTTGCGGGTGTCAAGCTTGGCACAGCCAAGGCAGGCATCAAGCGCGAAAACCGCAGGGATTTGCTGGTCATCGGATTGTGCGAAGGTGCTGCGGTCGCAGGCGTGTTCACGAAAAACCGTTTCTGCGCAGCGCCCGTGATCGTCGCCAAACAGCACCTTGCCGAAAATCAGGGCATACGCGCGCTGGTGGTGAACACCGGCAACGCGAATGCGGGAACCGGTGAACAGGGTCTTAAGGATGCGCGTGAAACCTGCGCTGCGCTGGCAGGGTTGATCAACTGCAACGCAAGCCAGATTCTGCCTTTTTCGACCGGCGTGATCATGGAGCCTTTGCCCGTTGCAAAGATCGCAGCAGGACTGCCTTCCGCGGTGGCGGACATGGTCGAGGATAACTGGCTCAATGCGGCAGAAGCGATCATGACCACGGACATCGTCGCCAAGGCGGTTTCAAAACAAGTTGCAATCGATGGCGTTAGCGTGACGGTCACCGGCATCGCGAAGGGCTCCGGCATGATACATCCCAACATGGCGACCATGCTGGGCTACATCGCAACGGACGCCGCGATTTCCCAGCCGCTGCTGCAGAAGATGGTGAGCGAGGCGGCGAACCGCTCATTCAACTGCATCACGGTGGATGGCGACACTTCCACCAATGACGCGCTGATGCTGATTGCGACCGGAAAGTCCATGCTTCCCGAAGTGAATGTTGCTGACAGCAAAAACTATCATGCGCTTCTTGATGCAATTACCAAAGTTGCGATTCTTCTTGCTCAGGCCATCGTGCGCGACGGCGAGGGTGCGACCAAGTTCATCACTGTCGAAATTGAAGGCGGGCGTGATGAAGCCGAGTGCAGAAAAATCGGTTATGCGATCGCGCATTCCCCGCTGGTCAAGACCGCGTTTTTTGCCTCCGACCCCAACCTCGGACGCATACTCGCCGCGATCGGCTATGCGGGCGTGGACGATCTGGATGTGGCAACGCTGAAACTCTATCTCGACGATGTGCTGGTCGCCGAAAACGGCGGCAGGGCAGCAAGCTATAAAGAGGAAGACGGCCAGCGCGTGATGAAGCAATCCGATATCACGATACGCGTGGCATTGAATCGCGGAAGCGCGAATGCGACGCTGTGGACCTGCGACTTTTCTTACGACTATGTGAAGATCAACGCTAGCTACCGCAGCTAATCGTGGATAAGCTCGATCAGTTTTTAGACCGTGCGGAAGGCCTGCTCTTAAGACTTGAAAGCATGCTGCCTCAATCGGGGATACAGGTACCCGACTGGCAGGCGGCTGCGGCTTTCCGCTGGAACCACGACAGGCGCACCCTCGATCCCGTTGCAAATTTCCAGCGCATCGCGTTATCCGACCTGATCGGCATTGACGATCAGAAAAGCCGCATCGCGCAAAACACGCTGCAGTTCGTGAAAGGTGGGACTGCCAATAACGTGCTGCTCTCGGGCGCGCGTGGCACCGGAAAATCATCGCTGGTGAAAGCGCTGCTCAATGAGTATGCCGGTCAGTCGCTGCGCGTGATACAGATCGACAAACAGGGAATCAACGATCTGCCGCTGATCGTGGGTCTGGTACAGGCTAGGCCGGAGCGCTTCATCCTGTATTGCGATGATCTTTCGTTCAATGCGGACGAGGCGGGTTACCAGACGCTGAAAGCCGCGCTCGATGGCGACCTGGTTGCATTCTCGGACAATCTTCTGATCTATGCCACCTCGAACAGGCGCCACCTGATGCCGGAATATATGGCCGACAATCTGGCAACCAGACAGGTCGACGATGAAATTCATCCGGCCGAGAGCGTGGAAGAAAAGGTTTCACTGTCCGAGCGTTTCGGGCTGTGGATTTCCTTCTATCCATTCAGTCAGGACGAATATCTGGCGATCGCCGCTCGTTGGCTTTTGCATCACGGCTGGCAGCAGGGAATGACGGATGAGGTGCGTAGAGCCGCGCTGCAATGGTCATTGTCGCGCGGCTCGCGCAGCGGACGCGTGGCGGGGCAGTTCGCACGCGACTGGTGCGGCAGGACAAGATAAGCGCTACCAGGGTCCCATCGGTCCCATCATCCACGGGCCGGGCGAATACCAGAGCGGGTAATAGGGGTCCGGATAGATCGGACGTGCTTCGCGTTTAGGCCACAGGTAGATCTGATCCGCAGCGATGAGCGGGAAGCGGTAATCGTATTCCCCGATCTTGCCCGAGACTGATGGCTGCAGCATGCCCACCACGGTCACTTCGCGGCCAGTCGCATAGATGGCCGGATCATAGAACCCCGGGCTGCATGCCATGAAGCGACCGTCGGACTTGTCCTCTTCCTCCGGGCGGGCCGACGAATCGAGCGAGTGGCTCACCACCTGGAAGCAGGTTTCATTTTTTCTGGGCATCACGTTTGCGATGGTTCCGCCCCAGCGTACCTTGTTGCCGGCGAAATTCTGCGTCTGGGCAGCAAGCGGGGTGATGTTGCTAAACGGGCCTGTCGAAAGGCTCACAGGCGGTTGGGTTGCGCATGCGGCAAGCATCAGTGCCGGAAGCAGCCAGTATGATCTTTTCATTGCCGTACTCCTTTTCAGGTTCCGGTGAAAACGCTGTTCATGGAATGGCAGAAAATTATCCGCATGAAAGCATTTCTGAGAGATGAAAACGTCCCGGAAGCAGTGCTAATTTGAATCCGCGAATTACGAAAAATCTTCAACAAAACTCTCATAAGTATGCGCACTGACAATGTGCGAACCGTCGCAATTGAACTGCATCTGGATGGCATCCTTGACGATATTGATCGTCGCACTGCGAGCGTAAAAATTTGAAACTTTGCGAAGCTGAGGCAACTTAGCAACGATTTTTGGGATTTCATCAACGGGCAACGGCTTCCAGTTGTGAAAATAACTTGAAAAACCGTGCTTCAAGTGTTCGGGCAGTTCTTTAAAAAACGCATCTTCGCCTATTGCCTGGTACATGCGCTGGATTATGCCCGCTTTGCGGTTGTAGTCGATCTCGGGGAAGTGGCGCTCGACATAAGAGGGGTCTAGCAAGCGCAAGGCAGGGTGAAATTCCTCGGAAAAAGGATCAAGCACGGTAGATACCCTGATCTCGCCATTGTTGAAGCCAACCATAATGCGATGAGCAGTGCGGTTGACCAGCAAATCCATAAAACATGCGGTCAGCGCTTCTAAATGTTTATCCACCACGCTTTCGTAACGCGGTCGTTCCATTGCTGAATTGCGCAGAGAGGCATCACCCTTGATGCTGACGTGCATACCACGGTTGTTGGAACCCGCGGTGTTGAGCATTTTTTCTTCAAGCACCAATTTTTCATTCCGGAGATTGACCACCTTATGGATGATGCGGCTAATTTCAGGCTCTTGCGCCAATAAATTATGAAAATCTGCGGCGGAAATTCTTTCCAGTCGAGTGGTTTCTTTGGCTTTGGCCGAAGCAGTGCGGTAACCTTTGTTGACCACCGCCACTTCGCCAAACCAGTCTCCTGCTCTGGCTTCTTGAATTTCCTGGGTTGAATTGAATTTTTCAATGTAGAGCGACACAGCTCCGCTCTCAATGTAATAAAGGCAATCGGCAGGGTCACCCTCATTGAAAATGACTTCTTCTGGAGCAATCTCAACACCGCTGATTAATTGACGCACTCTGCTGAACTCACGTTCGGTCAAGTCCTGGAAAATTGATGCCATTATGAAATCCTCCTATTGCCACTCACAGTGGCGAAAAGTTTGCAAAGTCGAAGGGCGCCTGCTTGTACTCGTCCTGCCGTTGACTCGGTAATTCCCCCGCTTTTAGTTGGGGTTGGCAGTAGTTAAAAAACTCTCCTCTGTTTTGGGGTGATACCGCCAGGCGTAATGCCGCGGCGTTCCACAATGGTGCAATTTAGCGAATGCTGATCTCGACTCGCCGGTTCCTGGGTTCTGATACCCCATCAGCGGTCTTGATAACAGGATCGCGCTTGCCTCGTCCGGATATGGTTATCAGATTGTCTGGGATTCCGGTCGCTATCAGGATGTTCCGGACATCTTTGGCGCGTTCCAGAGACAGTTCGTCATTGTATTCGGTCGACCCGACAAGGTCGGTATGGCCAACCACGATAATCTCCGGAACATGTCGGGTTTTAAGGTCCTCCTTCAACTTGTTTACGACAGCTCGCGACTCTGAAGTCATTTCGACTTTTCCGTTTAGATAATATAGTACATATGTCGTTGCCCGCTTGGGTTGCGCATCAAGTGCAGAGCCATATCGCGCGCGTACAGACTCAGAGGTTTCCTTGCTTTGGGTGATGGCTCCATTTTGGCTTACGTCTACTGCCTCATAAGGCTGGTCAATAACGCGTTCCCCGGTCGCAGTTTTCACAATGACAGCACTCGGGCTTCCGTCTGCATTTGGAAGCAGAACAATCCGGTCAGGACTGGCGCAGCCAGTGAAGGCAATGAGCGAAGCCAACACCAGATATCGAATGAATTTTTTCCCGATAAATTTCATAGCGATGCCGATAAGGGAAAAGGTTAGTTGCCACCCGCCTCAAGCAGGAACTCGGTGCCGCGCACGCCGAGAATCGAGGTGGGCGTGCGGTACTTCACCGCATCGGGTGATGATTTTGAAAGTTTTCCTGAAACCACAGCCAAAGTGCCGCGCTTCAAGGAGGCATCCAGTATGCCTTTATGCGTAGTGTTGTCGAACTCGAATTTGTTGAGAGTCAGTGTCGAATTGGGGCCCGCCGAAAGCAACGTGCCGTCATGTAAAGTGATGCCCACCGAACTGTTCGCTCCGGTAATCACGCGGTCTGAAACCTGCAGCCTGGTTCCTGGCTTGACGGCGATCTTCTGTTCTCCGCGTTGTATTGAGACGTCACCTTTTACATTTTTTACCAATCCAGCATCATCGCTGGCATGTGCGCTCACGATAGCAAACATCGCTATCAAACCCACTATGGCTTTCATTTTTTTCACAGACATCGACATACCCCCCGGTGTTTAATGTGCGAAAAAACGGATTTGAAATTTCAGCTTCTGTATGAACTGTAAAGACACATGATGAATTATGCTCTGTTACATTAATAAAAAACTCGGATAATGATATTATCGCAACTATCCTATCAATGCAATGCGTATCCGACGCCGGCCGCAGCCCAACATATGTATAAAGTCATGGCTTGAAAACTTTCCTCACATTTCTCTTGCAGATATGGCGCGCTGGGAAAGGGCGCCCCGTTACATTTGCGCTGCTTGCAGCCTTCGCAGTGTTATTAAATTTTCCGGATCTGCAGCCGTTCAAGTCAGTTCGTCTGGCATTATTTGACGAGTACCAGAGCTTTTTGCCTCGCCAACTTCAATCCCAGCCTGTGGTCGTTGTCGAAATTGACGATGCCACACTGGATGCACTCGGGCAATGGCCTTGGCCGCGCAATTATTTTGCTGCGCTGATCGACGCGATTGCCGCGCTTAAACCTGCCGCTGTCGGTCTTGATATCATCATGCCTGAACCCGATCATGCCTCGCCGCAAGCCATTGCGGAATCGCGGCCGGATTTGCCCGATAGCGTGCGCAATATCCTGTCGGGCGCAGCATCGAATGACCATCTTCTTGCAG
>JAJXWG010000071.1 GCA_021781695.1 Pseudomonadota bacterium | reverse complement strand
TGTATGTCCTGCATGGTTGTCCTCTTGTGTGATTAGAAATTTCTGGTCAGGCCGGCAAACAGGCCGCGTCGCAGGCCATACTGCGGGGCGAACACGCCGATGCCCGAGCCGTCGCGTATTTCGTAAACCTTGTCCAGCACATTGGTCATGACGAGCCGCGCATCAATCGGGCCTATCCCCTGCAGGCTGAACTTGCGGCTCATGCCAAGATTCAGCACGGTATAGGAGGGAAGGCTCGTGGTATTCGCAAAACCGTTGCGCAGGCCGCTTTCGAATATAAGGTCGCCATTTAAGCGCGTTCCTTCAGGCAGGAGATAGGAGCCTCCGGTTGAAATGGTCAGCGCCTGCTGGTGGTCGACGTTCACCCAGTTGTTCGCGGCATAATTGAGCGTCGCCTGATCGAACAGGTACTGGCTTGAGATGATGTTTGTGGCCATGCTTACGGTTCTGGCAAGATTGGCATAGGCAGAAACTTTTTCAGAAGTGTAGCTGCTGGTCAGCTCAATTCCGTAGATTTTCCCTTCTGCATAGTTGAAAGGGGTCATCAGGAGCGCAGGCCCGAACTGTCCTTCATCCAGCGTGTTATGGCTTTGCTTGTAGAAAGTGTCGACGCCTACGTTGATGGCCTGTGTCAGCTGATGGGTGAAACCGGCATCCAGGTAATCGTCGCGTTCCGATTTGACGGGGGAATTGAGACCCGTCGCGGCATTGGTTGTGCCGGCAAACAAGGCCAGATCGCTTGAGGAGACGAGTTCGGTGGGAGGCGGGGTGAAATAGCGCGAATAACCCGCATGCCAGGTGGTCTGTTCGTTGGCCCTGTAGGTCAGGCCCACCCTGGGGCTGAACTGCTGCTCATTGACGTAGGCGTTGACGGAATCGAAGCGCCCGCCGTAATTCACGGTCAGTTTGTCAGTGAACTTCCATTCGTCCAGAAGATAAACTCCAAAAAGCGTATTACCGTTTCTGGTATTGTTGTCGGCGATGGTGTAGGGGTTGCCTGAAACAAGACCTGTTCCCGGATTGACAGGAAATACGGTGGAACTGTTGTTGCTCACGATGTTTTCGATGCTGCCGAAAAGCCCCATGCGCAGCGTGTGCGCGTCGTTTAGGCGGTAGCTGCCATCAGCCTGTATGCCGCTGCTTGAGCTGCTGCGGAAGATGTCGGAAGCAACGCCGTTGAAGGCCAGGTTTCCCGCGATGTCAGGCGTGTAATGGAAGCTCGAGTAGCGGGTGAACAGCGATACCTGATAATCGCTGCGATCGCTCAGTGATCCTTGCAGCGAAGTGACGACGAAGCGGTTTGTTTCGGTCTGGTTGTCGTTCAGGTTGGCGGAATTCAGACCGGCGAGATTCATGTAATTGCCTATGCCGAGATGGTTGGGGTCGGCAGGCTGTCCGGGGTTGTTGGGAATCTGGAACGTGCCGTCATATATTCCTGACATCAGGCTCACCTTGGTGGTGGGGTTTATCAGGTAGGACATGTATGCAAATCCTTTGCGCTGTTCGGTTTGGTCATGCAGCGGGTTGCCCGGCGTGGGGCTTGCGATGCCGACATTGTTGCGCAGGAAGGAACCGTCGACGAAATAGGAAAAATTGCCCACCGTGTTGCCGTACTCGAAGCTGGGATTGAACGTGCCGAAGCTGCCCCCATAAAGGTCGATGTTGCCGCCTGCATCGAATCTGTTCTTGGTATTGATTTCCACCACCCCTGCGGTGTGAAAGCCGTACTGGGCGGGCAATGCGCCTGTCAGCAGGTTGATGCTCTGTGCAAATCGGGCGTCCAGCGCCTGGCCGAAACCGCTGATGCCATCGGGCAGGATCACGCCGTTGATGCGGTATTGAATGTCGGCGTGATCGCCGCGCACATGCAGCTGGCCGTTGGAATCATTCACAACGCCGGGCGCCTGGAGCAGCACCTCGTTCAGAGGAGTGGCTTCTCCTTGCGGCATTTTCTGTATGTCTTTTTCATCGAAGCGATAGCCGCTGCCGCCTGTGTCTGCGGAGACGATGTTGCGGGAACTGCCCTTGCGCTTGGCTGCAATGTGAACTTCCTGCGCCTTGTTTGCGGCAAGCGTAAGCGTGGCTTTGGCAGGCTTGCCTTCAGACAGGGTGACGATGGAAATACCCGTCTGAAATTCGGCTTTGTCAGCCTGAACTGCGTAGGTGCCTCTTGCGATGTCGGTAAAGTGAAAGCGTCCTTCAGCATCGCTTTGCGTGCTGACTATCACTTTTGCCGTGACCGTCTTGAGGTTGAGTGTTGCGCCGGCAATGGGGCGTCCAAGGCTGTCCTGAACGATGCCTGAAATCTCATCGGCTATCGAAGCCTGGACGTACATGCCGAACAACATGCCCGTTAAAATTTTGAACGAAGACATTTCTTGATCCGTGTAAGCAATGAAAATTCCTCGAGCGATGCGCAGGAGGAAGATGATCGACTTAAAAGGATGAAGGAGGCGCGCGCGCGGCAAAAGCGGTAAATAAAGGGGATGCCAAAACGGCATCAAAGAACGTATTGGCTAACGCGATCGTGGATGCGGGGGGATTGAATTCGGGGACATGGCTACCCAGTGCCGAGCCTATCTGCGCATAGGCTGCACACAGGTCGCAGTGTTTTTCATGCGACAGGGAATGATCGTGCGAGGGATGCACCACGATATGCGAAATTTCATGCATCAATCCGCCTGTCTGAACGCAGAGCAGGGTGAATATCAGCAGCAATCTGGCAAAGGCGGTGGGCTTCATGTGATGCACTTTAACGATTAATCCGGAATGGAACAAGAACCTTATTCGCTTTCCAGCCTGTCTGAAGGCGAAAAAGACCAGGTGCGTGTGATGGTCAGGATGTCGGTATCCTTTGTGATGTCGGGCGGCAGAGGCGCGAAAGGGGATGCGAGTTTGACGATGCGCATCGCGGCGGCATCCAGCAGCCGGTGGCCGGACGAGCGGCTGACTTCTATGCTCTCCACGCTGCCGTCCGCCCTGATCGACACGGAAAGCTGCAGCTTTCCATAGAGCTGTTCACGTTTGGCCTGTTCCGGATAGTTCAGGTTGCCGATGCGCTCCACCTTGATGCGCCAGTCTTCGATATATTGGGCAAAGCGGTATTCCTGGGTGCGCGCGCCGACGAATTTGCGGCGCGGCATGTGCTGATAATAGTCATTGTTCCTGCTGATCTGCGCTTCCAGTCGCGCGATCTCCAGGCTGCGCTGCACCAGGTCTTCTGCAGAATCTGATTTCGGCGGACTGGGCGCTTGGGTGGCGATTTTGTAGTTGCCTTTGAGCCGGGTCATCATGCGGTGCGATTCATCTTCGAGATGCGCTACCTGCTGTGCTGCCTGCTCGGGAGAAATCTGACTGTCATCGCTGATATTGGGCAGCATGCTTTTGGCCTGCCGATTTTCTGCGGTGTTTCCTCCGCCGTCCAGATTGGCCTGTGCCAGCGCATCGGCCTTGACGGGTTTGGATTTTGATTTGCTGTTGACCAGCACCACATGCAAGGGTTGCATGAGGTTGGATGCGCTATTCGGCTTGGGGAGCACGATCGCAATGCCCAGCAGGACGAATGCGTGCAGTGCGATGGAGAACAGCATCGCAAGCGAAAGGCGCATTTTCACCAGGTTTAGCAAGCGGGCTCCTCATCCGGGGTATTTTCAGGGGCAGCTTCCGAGGCTTCATCGGACAGTGTTGCAATGTACCGCGACTGCAATGAAAGATCGAGCAGATCTATGGACATGACGGCAAGTTCGACGCGGGTGCCCTGTGGCAGCTGTTCCGGCAGGGAAGGTGCGCGGAACACCAGCGGTATTTCGGACATTTTCACCAGATTTTCGCGCAACACGACGGCCTCGACCTTTTCCTTGTGTTCCTGCATGAGCCAGCGCAAGCACCAGTAGCGCTCCATGTTGCGCTGGAATTCGTTATATATGGTATACATGGTATCGAAGTCGCGCAGCGTGGCATAAAGCGCGGTGTCGTTTTTTGGGTAAGGGGCCGGCTCGTTGCGCAGCATCGCGATGATCTGGCGCTGGTTGACCATGTCCACATAGCGGCGCAACGGCGAACTGGACCACATGTACTGCGCAACCCCCAGACCCTGGTGGGGCGCTGCGACCGTGCTCATCTTGACCTTGCCGCCTTGCTGGGTGCGGTAGATGCCCGGAAAGCCGTGCTCTGCCAGATTCCTTCCCCATTCGCAATTCACCAGTATCATCAGTTCGGACACCACCTTGTCTATCGGCGAGCCGCGGCGGCGAGTGGTGATGATGACGCGATCGGTCGCGTGCCCGGCCGAGAGCTCCCCGGTTTCGATGTGAAAGTTATAGTCGACTTGCGTATTGTTGTCGTTTTTGCCGCGCGCGGCTTCCATTTTCTGTGCAAGCTGCCACAGCAGCGTCAGTTGTTCTGCATATGGATAATCGAGTTTTCCTGCTGCCAGCGTTTCTTCGTTGAACAAGGGTTCCAGTGTGTCGTGGCGCAGATTGGCCGCGATATGCACGCGCTCTATGCGGCTTTCGTAACGGATGATGGCAAGCGATTCGGGTTCCACATCGATATACATAGACAGCGCAGGCGTGATGCGATCCGCTGACAGTGTGAATGCCTGCACCACGCTGTCGGGTAGCATGGTGATCTTGGAGCCGGGCATATATACGGTGGACAGGCGCGAAGACGCTATTTTGTCGGCATCCGAGTCGCGCAATATGCCAAGCGCAGGTGCCGCGATATGCACGCCGATGCGCCAGTTGTTGCTCGGGAGCTTTTCGACAGAGAAGGCATCGTCGATTTCGGTGGTGCTCGCATCGTCTATGCTGAACGCATCTTTGGCACCCAAGGGCAATTCATCCCAGGCGGACAGTTCGACAGGCGGAAAGCCTGTGCCCTTGGGGAAATTCTCGAAAAGAAATTTCTGCAGATGATAGTCGTGTTCGGAAACAATTGCGCCGCAGCGATGAAGCAGGTGTGCGGCAGACAGATGTGTTGCTTCGCAGGCGGCTTCCAGTGCCTTGACCTCTATAGTGTTACGGTCGGGCTTGTAGAGTATCTGTTCGAGATGTTCCGAAAATCCGGGCGGCAGTTCAAAGTGGCTAAGCTGTTCGGCAAAACGCGACTGCAAGGCCAGCGCCTGGCGTTTTTTTTCGGCGCCGGCCAGTGCGGCCTTGAGCACATCGGCAGGCGCTGCGCGATAACGGCCCTTGCCTTTTCTGTGAAAATAGATGGGGGCGCTGTGCAGACGTATCAGCGTGGCGGCAGCTTCCAGCGAGCTTGGCTTGTGCCCGAAGTACTCGCTGGCAATTTCCTCGAAGTTGAATTCTTCGGGCGGACAGCATTCCCACAGGAATTCAGCCTCGATGTCCTCAGCGAGCATTTCAGCCTGGGGCAGGAATTCGGCCATGGCAGGCTGGGAAAAGTGCAGCATCACATTGGCAGCCTTGATCTTGCTGCGTTTTCCGGACAGGCTTTCGATCTGCAGTGAACTGGTGTTGTCGGCCATGATGCTGCCGACCTTGAAGCTGCCGTCTTCTTCGTAAAGGATATTCATGGAAAGGCGAAAAATAAATTGGCAGGGATTATAACAGCGCTGCTGTTTTGTCGCTGAAGGATGGGGCGGGCCCGGCGCGAAGCCGACTTGATTGTCCCGAAAAACTGCAAAAAAACTCATTTATCAATCTCTTGAAGATAAGTGGGAGGAATTGTCTGACCCGGGATGCGGGCAAGGCTTAAGTCTTAAACGGAATATTAAAAATATTTAATGCCGGCCGTTTGATGAATAACTTTCTTGCTTCATGAATTTCTTGATGATAAAGTGTTAAGGTCCTCTGAAGTGAGGGTGGGGTGTGTCGATAATTTTATAATCACGAGTGTCCAGGGAGATGCCAATGCTTGAACCAGATGTAACAACCAGCCAAGTACTGATCATGTATGCATGCATTTTTGCATTTTTAATAAGCATGGTTTTCATTGTGATGAAAAAAGGTTCCTGATAGCTGAATATCAAGGAATCTGGAAGATGGAACAGTTCTGATCTGCACGTGTTGCGGGTTATTAAATACTTTTGTGGGGGAGGGGTGCATGCTTAGATTATCTAAATTAGCAATGGTGTGTTGGGGGGCTGCCGCCATGCTGGCTTTTTCGGGCGCAAGTTTTGCAGGAGATGCGCCAGTCACGGCCAATATCACAAATGGAAAAAATATTTTTCAAAATGGCAAACCGGATGGCAGCGTTCCTGCGTGCAGTTCATGCCATGGCGAAAAAGCGATGGGGAATGATGATATGGGCACTCCCCGCCTTGCCAACATCGGGTATGTCTATGTTGTCAAACAGTTGACCAACTTTGCCGAAGACAAGCGTACACCACAAGGATTGGGTGCGGTCATGAATGGCTTCGCAAAATCCCTGAGTGAACAGGACAAGCGCGACATTTCGGCCTATGTCAATTCACTGCCAAGACCCAGCAAGTCCGACCTGTCCGATCTGACAGCATTGAAGGCAGGCGGTCAGCCGGTCGGAGAAGCCTACAAGGGCAAGATACTGGTGCGTTACGGCGGCAAGGTTTCTGCATGCCAGACATGCCACGGCTTCGATGGGCGCGGCGCGGATCCGGTCTACCCCAAGATCGGTCAGCAGAAGTTTGTGTATCTGACAAATCAGCTGAGAAACTGGCGCGCAGGTGCTGCGGACCCCAAGGCTGATGGTGCTCGCTCAAATGATCCACTGGGCCAGATGCGCGCTATAGCAAAAAATCTGACGGACGACGATATCAACAATGCGGCGACCTATCTTTCTCAGGCTGAGGACAGCACGCCTGGTGACGGAATGGAAATCGACAATCAAATGGTCATGAAAAACGTCAAGATCACCAAGTAATAGTCTCTGAATTCCAGCGCCCGCAACGGGCGCTGGATTTTTATTTTGTAATGGCGTTGTTGTACAGTAAGCGGATATGCTCTGAAGCTTCCGGAGCAGGATTGGTGATAGATGAAACTTGGAGAGAAGATTCTTTTTGGCATAATAGGCCTGCTTTTTGTAATTACGGTAATCAGCTTTTTTTCGTTAGAGTCTATCAGGCATCATTCAGATAAGCCTCTGTTCCCCATTCTGACCCACTATGAGTTTTCAGCGGAAGGCGAAAAGGGTTACGGTATCTATCAGCAAAGGGGATGCTACGAATGCCATCACGCGGTGGGCAGCGGCACCAGCATGGGCGTGAGCCTGGATGGAATGGGCTCCAAGCATGATGTGGTGTATTTCTACAATTTCCTGAAGAATCCCGAAAAGACCTATGGTGCAAAGACACTGGATCATGGCGCGCCTCCGAAGGATGCTGCATATGTGTCCGAACTTCCCGATGAAGAGTTGCATTCGATGGCAGTTTTTGTCTCAGAATTGAAGGCGGACCAGGGGTCCTCATCTTCGTTCGAGCCTCCCGAAGAGCAATCGAGTTTCGTCGATGCGATGGTTCAGATGTGGACGCCGGCAGGCTGGAAGACAAGCTTTACCGATATACGGGAATGGATGAAGAGCAATCCAAAAGAGGATCAGCATGACGCAAAGCATTGAGCATACGGTAGCACAGGCTGCCGAATACAGGAAATACATACTTTGGTTTGTATACGCTTGTATCATATACAGCATCATCGGCTTCTCATGGGGAGCGATCATGGGTGGCATTCCAGCCTACCGGCATTTTGTGGATTTCAGCGCGCACGGTCGCCTGATCACGCTGGCGCATGGGCATATCAATCTGCTGGGTTGGGTTGAAATGGCGATATTTGCTTCCTTGTACCATGTCGTTCCGACGGTTGCCCAAAGGCAGATATACAGCCTGAAACTAGTCAAGGTGCATTTCTGGA
>JAJXWG010000070.1 GCA_021781695.1 Pseudomonadota bacterium | reverse complement strand
TTTTCGATATGGCTCTGCGTCAAGTACCTTAAGGCCAATCGGTATTTCTCCGTGGTTTTGGCAACGACATCTGCCGGCAATTCGGGGCCGGGCGCCTTTTTGTTCCAACCGCTCGCCTCCAGCCAGTCGCGCACATATTGCTTGTCGAAACTGGGCGGGTTGCTGCCGGGCTGATACTGATCCGCAGGCCAGAAACGCGAAGAATCCGGGGTGAGCGCTTCGTCGATCAGATAAAGCTTGCCTTCATCATCCTGACCGAACTCGAACTTGGTGTCGGCGATGATGATGCCCTTGTCCAATGCAAAAGCGGCAGCCTCCTTGTAAAGCGCGATGCAAACATCGCGGACCTTTGCTGCCAGCTCTTTACCCAGCAACTCCTCTGCTTTTTCGTAGCTGATATTTTCATCATGTGCGCCCATTTCCGCCTTGGTGGAGGGGGTGAAGAGCGGCTCCGGCAGCCTGTCTGCTTCGCAGAGTCCGGCGGGTAACGCAATGCCGCAGACACTGCCTTCCTTTTTGTATTCCTTCCAGCCCGATCCCACCAGATAGCCGCGAACGATGGCTTCGATCGGCAGTGGCTTCAACTTTTTCACGACTATTGCGCGATCGATTACCTGTTCGCGTTCGTTCTCTGCCACCACGGATGCGGGATCGATCCCGGTCAACTGGTTGGGGATGATATGCTGAAGCCGGCCGAACCAGAAATTCGCGACGGCGGTCAGCACCGCACCCTTGCCGGGTATCGGCGTCGGCAGCACCACATCGAAAGCGGATAGGCGGTCGGTCGTGACGATCAACAGATGATCCTTGTCCACTTCGTAAATGTCGCGAACCTTGCCGCGATTGAGCAATTTCAGACTCTTGATGTCCGATTGAAAGAGTGCATTTTTCATATCATTTCTCGTAAAATAAACCCATGGAAATCACCTGCTACCGGGACATTGAAATTGCCAGCGAGCCACGCTCGCTGCCTGCCGCGACTTACAACCTGGCACATACCCTGCTTGCCAGAACTATCAATGGTTGCCTGTTCATCCCGATTCGTTCCATGCAATACCTGGCCATTCTAGATGAGGAGGAGCTCATCTTCCTCGACGGCGAACGAAAATGCTGGATCGACATCGCGTGGCGAAAATTCCAGCCGCAAAACCGTATATCGCTCGACGAACCGGTGGCCTATCAGGCCGTTTACTATCAAGCCGGTGCGGCTGACATCATGTCCCGTCTGCAGGCCGAATTTCCCCGCGCGCTGAATGAACTTGCTGAAAAAGGGCGATTCAGCGGTTTTGCGCGCGTGCTTAAGTTCCCTGCGCCAAACGCTGATTAATCGTCATCGCCGAGTTCGGGGTCCCATCCTTCTCCGCGCGCATTATCAATCGCATTAGCGTAAAAGCGCGCGTGCTTTTCACGCAAGGCTTCGGGCAGACGGCTGGGTAGATGAGCATAGGGTTCCCAGGCCGCATACACCTTCTCGTACAAATTCTGCATGCGCGAGGCATCCCAGCCCGCACAGGTTTCTGTCTCGGGCAGAATTCCGAATATCCAGGCGTCCCGCACCATACGGCCAAGATGCGTCAGTCCTGCATTGCTATCCTGGTCTATACCTACATAAGTTTGTTGTGTCATCTTGTCAGTCCCGCATAGAGTGCCGGCAGTTTTTCCGGCAAACGTTCTACATGATCGACGACCATATAGTTCTTGGCCCCAAAGATTCTCGACACATACTGGTCGGCTCTGGGGTCAAGCGACATGCAGAAAGTATTCACGCCGGAACGCGCCAATTCTTCTACCGCCTTTTTGGTGTCAAAACGCAAATATTGCGGATCGCGCACGTCTACATCGGCAGGTTCCCCGTCGGTAAGCACCAGAAGCAGTTTTTTCGACGACTTCTGCTGGTTCAGGTAATGTCCCGCGTGGCGGATGGCAGCACCCATTCGCGTGGACAGCTGCCCTTTCATTCCCGCAAGACGCGACTTAGGTTCGTCATTGTATGCCTGGTTGAAATCCTTGTAACGGAAATATTCTACATTGTGCCTGCCATCCGAACAAAAACCGTGTATCGCAAAGGGGTCGCCTATCTTGTGTATTGCATCGGCTAAAAGCACGGTAGCCTGACGTTGCAAGTCGAGCACGCTGTAATCCTGTCCTGCCACTTTTTCGTTGGTGGACTCGGAAAGATCAAGCAGCACCATCACGGAAATGTCGCGCACCTTGCGCACAGACCGCATCATGATACGCGGGTCGGGTTGCTGTGCCATGCGTATGTCTATCATGGAACGAATCGCCGCATTGATGTCGACCTCGTCCCCATCCTCGAGTTTGCGGATACGCGTCACCCCCTGCGGCTGCAGCGCATCGAGCAAGAATTTGAGGCGACCTATGGTGCGCTTGTGCTGATGGACAATATCGTCTATCAGCTGCAACTCACCCATCTTTGGCCGCTTTTCCAGCACTGTTGCCCATGCGGGTCGCTCGAGCTGTATCTGGTAATCCCATTCCGAATAATGATAGGGTTCGGAGACAGGTTCCTTGCCTTCCATCTCATTAAAGGAGACGCCAAGGTCCTCATAGGGGAACAGCTCGGTGCCCAGCACCCAGATTTCTTCCGCATCGTCACCTGCATTTTCGACATCGATCTCGTTGGCGAACTCCATCAGGCTGACATGCTTGCGCACCTGTTTGGGCGCTTCATAGCCTGCCGCCATGGCCTTGTCGAAATCAAACTCCTCGAATTCCCAGAAATAGCGATTGTCGTCGCGATAGAGAGCGGTTAAGAGATCGCTTCTGGGGTTGAATGCGATGCGCTTGCTCATGAATTCATGGGCCAGTTGCACGCCGATATCCCAGGACACCTGATTGTTTTCCAGGCGATCTGCCGCCTGCTTGAACAACAACCGCCCCTGCACTATCCAGGGATCGTTGTCCTGATAAGATTCGTCCAGCAGCGCGCGCGCCAGACGATTGAAATAATCTCCTGCAGACTTTGCGCTGGTCGATTCTATTGTGTGGAATACTGACCAGAGCTGCTTTAAACCAGGAAATTTGCGCACCGCCAGCGTTTCCACGCGCGCATCCTCGATCACGCTGATCACAGCCATCTGGAGCGGGTTGAGTGCTTCGGCCGAAATCGGTTCGCGGGTGTAGACGATATGTGCGGCACTGTGCGCGGCTGCGGCGCGATACATCGCAAGACCCGGCAGCTTGGTTTCGCCGACGGTGAAATCATCATAAGCGTCGGGAAGATGGATAAAATAACCTTCCACGAACGGCCGGTATCCTTCACGCGTCTCGAAGTCTCCGGAAGTGGGTTTCATGAAAAAATCCCGCGCCCACAGCGCGCGCAGATACATGTTGATACGGCGCTGCACATCGATGAACAGCGTACCCTTGCGTTCTTTCTGCAGCATCGCCTGCGACTCTTTGGACTGCAGGCTGAAATAGCTTGCCTGCTCGGGATAATTGGTGCGATGCGCGTGCGCGCCCCACAGCGCCCAGCGGCGCAGACCACCCAGTGTTAGCTGGCTGAACAGCATTTCCAGATTTTCCAGCATCGGTCTGACACCGCGCGGCGCTTGCGAGAGCAGGGTGTTCAGAAATTGCAGATAGGCGCGAAACAGATGTTCGTCACCCAGTCGGTTGGCAGCAGTCGGTGCTGTAGTCAGGACCAGTTCGATTACGGTTGCGGAGGTCTTGGATGCCAGTGTAAGCGCGGTTTGCACAAGGTCAGGCACGGCATCCTCGCCGATTTCCTTGGCCACCATCGGTGCATGGTCTATCCAGGTGGCAATCAGCTCATCGCCTTTGCCCAGGCTCTTCAGCGCTGCAGCACCCTTGAGATAGTTGTCCAGTCCCCGTGCGCTGAAAACTTTCGTGGCTTCGAGCCACGCAGAACGCAGACTGCTCTGCAATTCCGGCGAAAGCTCAGACAGCAGTTCCTGATAATCTTCAAGATTGATCGACATGGTCACTTTACCCAAATCATCATGCAGGGTGAGCCGCAAGGCAACCACCCTGCATGATCAAAAATATGTGGTCACTGCGGCGTCGAGTGCATCGCGCATGTCAGGATCGTCTGTAATCGGACGAACAAGCGCTACGCGGCAGGCCTTAATCGGGTCGACACCGGTGGCAATGAGGCTGCCTGCGTAGATCAGCATGCGCGTCGAGATGCCTTCATCCAGGCCGTGCCCCTTGAGATTGCGGGCGCGCTCAGCAATGGAGACCAGCTTGTCAGCCACTTCCGCGCTGACATTCGTTTCGTGGGCGACGATTTCCGTTTCGATGCCATGTTCAGGATAGTTGAAATCCAGTCCGCCGAAACGCTGCTTTGTGGATTGTTTCAGATCCTTCATCAGGCTCTGATAACCGGGATTATAGGAAATGACAAGTTGAAAATCGGGATGCGCCTTGACCAGCTCCCCCTTCTTTTCCAGAGGCAAAACGCGGCGGTTGTCGGTCAAGGGGTGAATCACCACCGTGGTGTCCTGACGCGCTTCGACAACCTCGTCCAGATAGCAGATTGCACCATAACGCGCGGCTATTGCAAGCGGGCCATCCTGCCAGCGCGTGCCATTCGCATCGAGCAGGAATCGGCCGACCAGATCACTTGCCGTCATGTCTTCGTTGCAGGCGACGGTGATCAGCGGTTTGCCAAGCTTCCAGGCCATATGCTCGACAAAACGGGATTTGCCGCAACCAGTCGGGCCTTTCAGCATCATCGGCATGCGCACGCTGTAGGTCGCCTCGTACAACTCGACTTCGTCAGAGACGGGGCGATAATAGGGTTCTTTTTCGATACGGTACTGCTGAAGGATATCGTTGCTCATACGTTCTCCGTCTAACATTCAACACAGGGGCGAAAGCAACCGATTTCAAGTCACTTTGGTCCATGCACTGAAAACCCCGCCGCCGACGCTAACCGACGGCAGGGATCACAGCATTAAACAGTCTTGCCGCGGAAAATCACCATCGCCGCACCTTGTGACTGATTGAAGTTGTTGTAACCAATCAGACGCACGTGGTTGTTCGGGTTGGCTTTGTGACAGGCTTCGGCTTCGGCCAGAACCTTGGTAACATCGGTTTCGCCAAACATCGGCAGTTTCCACATGTACCAGTACGAATCCATCAAATACTCTGGCTCGATGTGCTCGATAGCCGGGTTCCAGCCTTTGGAAACCAGGTACTCGACCTGTTTCTTGATTTCCGCTGCTGTCATCGCTGGCAAGTAGGAGAAAGTCTCGAACTTGCGGCTGGCAGGATCAGACAGGCGGCTTTTGTAATCCATTACTTCAGACATTTCATTTCCTTTCAAATGTGGTATGGGAATCCGGATCGCACTTGAGGTGCGTCCGGAATGTTCCTGTTACTTGTGAGCCACGTCCAGTTTGTCGACTGTGTCGAATTCGAACTTGATCTCCTTCCATGTTTCCATGGCGATCTTCAGTTCGGGGCTGCTTTCTGCTGCCTTGGTCAGGATGGCCTTGCCTTCCTTCTCGATTGCGATGCCCTGGTTGCGTGCTGCCACGCAGGCTTCAAGCGCGACACGGTTAGCCGCTGCACCTGCTGCATTGCCCCATGGGTGTCCCAATGTGCCGCCACCGAACTGCAAGACCGAGTCATCACCAAAGATGTTGACCAGTGCTGGCATGTGCCATACATGGATACCGCCGGATGCGACAGGAATCACGCCTGGCATCGAGCCCCAGTCCTGATCGAAGAACAGGCCGCGTGAGCGATCTTCCTTGATGAACTCGTCGCGCATCGTGTCGATCCAGCCCAGCGTTGCTTCGCGGTCGCCTTCCAGCTTGCCAACCACAGTACCCGAGTGCAGGTGATCACCACCAGACAGACGCAATACCTTGGTCAGCACGCGGAAGTGGATGCCGTGGTGCGGGTTGCGGTCGAGCACGGCGTGCATCGCGCGGTGGATGTGCAACAGCATGCCGTTGTTGCGGCACCAGTTGGCCAAGCCGGTATTGGCTGTCAAGCCGCCAGTCAGGTAGTCGTGCATGATGATCGGTGCGCCGATTTCCTTGGCGAACTCTGCGCGCTTGTACATCTCTTCAGGCGTTGGAGCGGTGACGTTCAGGTAGTGCCCCTTGCGCTCGCCGGTCTCGCGTTCTGCCTTCAGCGTTGCCTCATGCACGAACTCGAAACGGTCGCGCCAGCGCATGAAGGGTTGGCTGTTGACGTTCTCGTCGTCCTTGGTGAAATCCAGGCCGCCGCGCAGGCACTCATAAACAGCGCGCCCATAGTTCTTCGCAGACAGACCCAGTTTGGGCTTGATGGTGCAGCCCAGCAGTGGACGGCCATACTTGTTCATCTTGTCGCGTTCAACCTGGATACCTTGTGGGGGGCCGCCGCAGGTCTTCACGTAGGCGATCGGGAAGCGCACGTCTTCCAGACGCAGTGCACGCAAGGCCTTGAAGCCGAATACGTTACCCACCAGAGAAGTCAGCACGTTGACCACGGAGCCTTCTTCGAACAGATCGATAGGGTATGCAACAAATGCGTAGAAGCAGGTGTCATCGCCTGGTACGTCTTCGATGCGATAGGCGCGGCCCTTGTAGTAGTCGAGGTCGGTCAGAAGGTCGGTCCACACCGTAGTCCAGGTACCGGTTGAAGACTCGGCAGCCACCGCAGCCGCGACTTCTTCGCGATCCACGCCAGGTTGAGGTGTGATCTTGAAGCAAGCGAGAATGTCGGTATCCAGCGGCGTGTATTCCGGCGTCCAGTAAGTTTGCCGGTATTCTTTTACACCGGCGTTGTAGGTCTTGACTGCCATAGCAATTCCTTTATGTCTGGTTAATCAGATGTCTTTCACGGTGAAAGACCTGTAGCCCGTTTGAGCGTGTTGGCACTATATAGGCTATCAAGTATAAATAATAATTGTTTTTTTTAATGTTAATCATTTATCATTGTCTATGATTAAATCCAATGAAGCGCCATGATCAAGAATGCCACGTTACGTCAGCTGAAAGTCTTTGAAGCGGTTGCGCGCAACTTGAGTTTCACCCGGGCAGCCGAAGAGCTGCACACTACACAGCCGACGGTATCCATTCAGCTTAAACAGCTGACGGATATTGTTGGACAGCCGCTTGTCGAGCAGATCGGGAAGAAGGTATTTTTAACCGATGTGGGACGTGAACTGCTCAAGGTATGCCGGGATATTTTCGACGGCCTTTCGCGTTTCGAGATGTTGTTGTCGGACATGAAAGGCGTCAAGGCAGGCAGACTGAAATTATCGGTGATCACCACCGCCAAGTATTTTGTGCCACGCCTGCTAGGGTTATTTTGCCAGCGTTATCCCGGCATAGATGTGTCTCTCAAGGTGGAAAATCGTGAGCGGATGTTGCAACGTATGGCGGATAATCTCGACGACTTGTATGTTCTGGGGCAGCCGCCTGAACATATGGATGTCGAGTTGACCCCTTTTCTGGAAAACCCGATGGTGGTGCTGGCTGCGCGCAACCACCCACTTGCGAACGCAAAGGATATTCCGCCCAAGCGCATTACTGAAGAGCCGTTCCTGATGCGGGAAGCGGGTTCAGGCACACGCCTTGCCACCGAAAAATTTTTCACCGAGCGAGGGTTGAAACTCAAGGTCAGGATGGAACTTGGCAGCAACGAGGCAATCAAGCAGGCTGTCGCAGGCGGGCTGGGGATCGCGGTGGTGTCTGCGCACACACTTGCGCTTGAACGCAGCGCAGATGAGCTTGTGATTCTCGACGTGGAAGGGTTTCCGATACGCCGCCACTGGTATCTGGCCTATGCCAAGGACAAGCAACTGTCTGTGCTCGCCAAAGTATTTCTCGAATTCCTGCATGAAGAAAGCAAACTGATAAGCGAGAAATATCTGCT
>JAJXWG010000069.1 GCA_021781695.1 Pseudomonadota bacterium | reverse complement strand
TTGGCGGCCGGCCGCTGGAGATGTTCAAGCCAGTGCGCCATGTCGTGCCCATGCTGTCTATACGCACCGAGACGGACATCAGCGATCAGGGTGCGGTTGCCTTCGATGCGAGAGTGAGGCGCGAGCTTGGCCTGGATGGAGATGCACCGATTGAATATGCCTGCGAGCTTAAGTTCGACGGACTGGCGATCAATTTGCGCTATGAGGAGGGCGTGCTGATCCAGGCTGCAACCCGCGGCGACGGTGAAGTCGGTGAGGATGTGACGCAAAACGTCAGGCATGCCATCCGCCAGATTCCGCTTACGCTTGAAGGTTCCCCACCCGACATTCTGGAAGTGCGCGGCGAAATCTACATGCGCCGCGACGATTTTGAGAAATACAATGCGGCGCAGCGCGAACTGGGTTTGCCCACACTGGTCAATCCCAGGAACGGTGCTGCGGGCAGCATACGCCAGCTCGATCCCGCCCTTGCGGCAAGGCGGCCTTTGAAATTCTTTGCCTATGGTCTGGGCGAAGTGCAGGGCTGGAAGCCCCAAACGCATCAGGAACTGCTCGACCAACTGGAAGCATGGGGGCTCCCCGTCAACGATATGCGCCGTGTGGTCAAAGGCGCTTTGGGGCTGGTGGAGTTTCACCGCCACATCGAGAGCATGCGGGATCAGCTGCCGTTCGACATCGACGGCGTGGTGTACAAGGTCAATAGCATCGCCTTGCAGGAAAGCCTGGGCTTTGTGTCGCGCGAACCGCGCTGGGCCTGCGCGCACAAGTTTCCGGCGGAAGAGCAGGTGACCATCGTGCGCGGCATCGACATCCAGGTTGGGCGCACCGGAAAACTCACGCCCGTGGCCAAGCTCGAACCGGTATTCGTCGGCGGCACCACGGTGTCCAATGCCACCCTGCACAACGAGGATGAAACCAGGCGCAAGGATGTGCGCATCGGCGACAGGGTGATCGTGCGGCGCGCGGGCGATGTGATCCCAGAGGTGGTCGGCGTGGTGCAAGAGGCGGGTGAGCGCAGGGAAGAGGGGCGCTTCGATCTTTATAAATGGCTGGATGGGAAATGTCCGGTATGCGGCAGCCATATCGTCAGGGAGGAAGGCGAGGCAGACTGGCGCTGCACGGGAGGCTTGTTCTGCGCGGCACAGCGCAAGCAGGCCCTGCTGCACTTCGCATCTAGGCGCGCGATGAACATCGACGGGCTGGGCGACAAGCTGGTCGAGCAGCTTGTCGATGCGCATCTGGTTGATACGCCGGCCGATCTTTATGACCAGCGCAAATTGAATCATGAGACGCTGTCAGGGCTTGAGCGCATGGGTGAGAAATCCGCGCACAACCTGCTGGCTGCGATCGACAAGAGCAGGAAACCCACGCTTGCGCGCTTCATCTTTGCATTGGGCATACGCAATGTGGGGGAGGCGACTGCAAAGGATCTGGCGCGCCATTTTGGCAAGCTGGAAAATCTGATGCATGCGGATATGGAAAAACTGCAGCAGGTGCGCGATGTGGGGCCTGTGGTGGCGCAAAGCATCGCCGCATTCTTTTCGGAAAAACACAACGTCGAGGTCATCGAGGCATTGCTTGATCCGCATCGCGGTGGCGTCGTCGCACTGGAAAGCGAGGCCAGGACCGCACGGCCCTTGTCCGGAAAGACTTTCGTGCTGACGGGAACACTTGGGATGAGCCGCGATATCGCGAAGGAAAGACTCGAATCCCTGGGTGCGAAAGTGGCGGGCAGCGTATCGAAGAAAACGGATTATCTGGTTGCCGGCATGGACAGCGGCAGCAAGCTTGAACGCGCGCGTGAACTGAACATCGCGGTGCTCGACGAGCGCGAATTCCTGTCCCTGATCGAAAGCAGTGATGCATGAAGAGCATTTCTTCACAGCGCGCGTGCGAGATATTGCGGCAGGCCGAGTTGCTGAAAACCGCAGATGAGGTGCAAACGGCCCTCCACAAGGTCGCAAGCCAGATCAACGCCGCATTGAGCCGTGAACACCCGCTGGTGCTCTCGGTGATGGGTGGCGCTGTGGTGTTTTCCGGCCAGCTCTTGCCGCTGCTTGATTTCCCGCTCGATTTTGATTACGTGCATGTGTCACGGTATGGCGATGCGCGCACCGGCGGCAGGATGCACTGGAAGGTGGAGCCGCATGAGTCGGTAAAAAACCGGGTTGTGCTGCTGCTCGACGATATTCTGGATGAAGGTCATACGCTGGCGGCGTTGCAGCAGCGGGTGATGGAACTTGGGGCTGCACGCTGTTACAGTGCGGTGTTTGCCGACAAGAACCATGGCAGAAAAAAACCTGTGTATGCGGATTTTGTCGGCATGGAGCTGCCGGACCGCTTTGTGTTCGGCTTCGGCATGGACATCGAAGGCGCGTGGCGCAATCTGCCCGCGATCTATGCAGTAAAACAGTAGTTAGTAGCTGGTCGTGAGTTGAAAGTAAAGGATGATATATGCTTGCAATCATAGGCGGTCGCGGCCTGACGGAACTGGCGAATCTTAAGATCACGCACCGGCAGGTGATGCGCACGCCTTTCGGCGAACCATCCGGCGCTTTCCTGTTCGGCACGTTAAACGGGCATGAGGTGATCTTTCTGGCCCGCCACGGCTTCGGCTACACGATACCGCCGCATCTCGTGAACTACCGCGCGAATCTTTGGGCGCTGCGCGAGCAGGGAGTGGGCGATGTGGTGTCCGTCGCAACCGTCGGCGGGATACGCGCGGACCTTGTGCCGGGCATGCTGGTGGTGCCTGATCAGATCATCGATTACACGCATGGGCGCGAAGATACTTTTTTTGGCAACCGCAATACCAGTTACCGGAACATCGACTTTACGTTGCCCTATTCAGAAAAACTGCGCGCCCGCATTCTGCAAAGCGCAAAACTGGCGCAGCAGCCCTGCCTGGATGGCGGTGTGTATGCGACAACGCAGGGGCCGCGCCTTGACAGCATCGCGGAGATAAACCGTTATGAGAAGGATGGCGCGCACATGGTCGGCATGACGGGCATGCCGGAAGCGGCGCTGGCACGCGAGCTGGACATGAACTATGCGATGATCGCCGTGGTGGCGAACTATGCGGCGGGCAGGGGGGATAACCTGCGGGGCATCAATATAGAGGGCGTGAATGCAACCGCGATGAGTGCGATGGACAATGTGCGTGCCATCCTGGAATGCGTGGTTAACTGCGAGGAGGAATAGCCATGGCGATCAGGCCAGTGCTGCGCATGGGAGATGCGCGTCTGTTGCAGGTGTCATTGCCGGTCAGCGACTATCCAGGCTTGCAGGAATTGCTTTCCGACATGCGCGACACGATGAAGGCGTTGAACGGTGCAGGCCTTGCAGCGCCACAAATCGGGGTCAATCTCCGCGTGGTGATCTTCGGCGTGCCGGATCAGAAGAATCCGCGCTATCCCGATGCGGAGGCGGTGCCGGAAACGGTGCTGGTCAATCCCGTCATCGCGCCGATGGAAGACGGAATGACCGAGGACTGGGAGGGTTGCTTGAGCGTGCCCGGGATGTGCGGTCTGGTGCCGCGCCACAGCGCGATACGCTATCAGGGCTATGACGAATACGGTGCGCTGATCGATCGCACCGTCAGCGGGTTTCATGCGCGCGTCGTGCAGCACGAATGCGATCATCTGGATGGAATCCTGTATCCGATGCGCATACGCGATCTTGGTAATTTCGGTTTCAGGGACGTGCTGTTCCCGAACTCGCCCATGCAGGAAGAATAGTTGGAACGACTCAAGTCCAGGGCGGTTCGCAACCTTCTGATCGCGTTCATTGCGCTGATGGCGGTGTTCATCGTCGGCACGCTGGGCTACCGCATCCTGGGTGGTGCGAAATATTCCTGGATGGACTGCTTCTACATGACCTTCGTCACCATCTCGACCATAGGGTATGAAGAGATCGTGGACGTGAGGCAGTATGAGTATGGCCGTTTGTTCACGGTGTTTATCGGAATTTCCGGCATCGGCGTATTGGGTTATGTGTTGTCCACGTTCACCGCATTCATGCTGGAGAGCGATCTGAATGTTTCATTGCGGAGAAGAAAAATGCTGAAGAAAATTGCACAGCTAAAGGATCACTACATCGTATGCGGCGCAGGAAGGGTGGGCAGCAACGTGGCGCATGAGCTTGCGATGACCGGGCGCGCTTTTGTGATCGTCGACGACGACATGAATGTCATCCAGCACTACCTCGATAATCACCCCGAACAGCTATACATACACGGCGATGCAACGGACAACGATGTGCTGCTTGCATCAGGCATATCCCATGCGGCCGGGGTGTTCGCCGTGGCGCATGAAGACAGTTCCAACCTCGTGATCAGCTTGAGCGCGAAACAGCTCAATCCCCATCTACGCGTGGTGGCGCGCTGCCACGACATGAAGAATGCGGACAAAACCCGGCGCGTCGGGGCGGACGAGATCATCTCTCCCGATTACAGCGGCGGCTTGAGCCTCGTGTCCGCGATGGTCAGGCCCAACGTGATGAATTTTCTCGACGAGATGTTCAAGTCGGACAGCAAGCTGCGCATGGAGGAGATACGCATCCCCGACAGCCTGGTGAACAAGTCGCTTAGCCTTCTGTATCGTGAAAACCAGGACTGCATGGTGCTTGCCATCCAGAGGCAGGGCGCATGGCAACTCAACCCGTCGTCAGACCATGTTCTGCAGGGCAACGATGTGCTGATGCTGATGACCACCCCTGAAGGACGCTCGCGTCTGGAGCAGTTGATACACGGGATCGCCTGAAGTCCTGCTGATCAGGCTGGGCTGCCAGTAAAAAATGCGATGGCTTCGGTTTGCTCTCGCGTCCTTTTCATCGGCGGCAGGCTTTGCCAGATGCGCTTTCCATACTGTTTGGTGATGATGCGCGGGTCGCAGATCATCAGCACGCCCCTGTCGTTCTCGTCGCGTATCAGGCGTCCTGCGCCCTGCTTCAGGGTGATTATCGCGCGCGGCAGCTGGTACTCCATGAAGGCATTGCGCCCCTGCCTTGAGATCTGTTCGATGCGTGCGGCCAGCACAGGATCGTCTGGCGGCGCGAAGGGCAGTTTGTCTATGATCACAAGTGAAAGCGCCTCTCCTCTGACATCAACCCCTTCCCAGAATGACTGGCTGCCAAGCAGCACCGCGTTGCCGTGTTCGCGGAAACGGGTCAGAAGCTCGTTTCTCGATTCTTCTCCCTGCAACAGCAGCGGGTAGGTGAGGCCGCGGGACTCGAATTCGGTCTGCAGGATTTCATGGGCGCGCTGCATTGCGCGCAGGCTGGTGAACAGAAGAAAGGCCCGGCCGCGGCTGGCTTCTATCATTGGCAGCGCAGCTTCTACCACGGCCTCCGTATAACCCTCGCTGTTGGGCTCGGGCAGGTTTTTCGGCACATATAGCAATGCCTGTTCTTGGTAGTTGAACGGGCTGTCCCAGCATGCGGTTCTTGCCTTCATCAAGCCCATCTCGCTCTGGTAATGCGAGAAATCCTGCTTTACGGCCAGCGTTGCCGAAGTGAATATCCATGCACGGGCGGAGCCGCCGATCTGCTTCTCGAAAATCTCGGCGATGGACAGCGGTGTGGAATTTAATTGCAGCGTATGATGGAACACTTCCAGCCAGCGCACCCTGGTGTCATCCTTGTCTTCCTGCCACTGCACGAGCTGCTGCGAAAAGCTCTGTGCGCGCTGCCAGCAGTTCTCCAGACCCTCACTGCGTTCCGCCTGTTTTTCCAGCATGGTGGATAGCGCTCCCAGTTTCTCGATTAGCTGTTTTAGCGCAGGGTCAAAGTTCCTGAAGTTGACGGTCGCAGCAGCAGGCATGCGGCCTTCCTTCTTGAATACCAGGCGCAAGTCGCGCGCAGCTTTGTCCAATTCATCGCAAGCCTTGGGCAGCGGCGCAAAGTCCTTGGCCGATGTGAGCGCTTCGATGCGCGCGTCCTGAGCAAGGTCCAGCAGTTGCGAAGTGGACAGGTTTTCGCCGAAGAACAGGCTCGCGGTTTCAGGCAGCTGGTGTGCCTCGTCGAATATCACGGTGTTGCAGGCGGGCAGAAGTTCTGCCACACCTTCATCTCTTAGCATCACGTCTGCAAAGAAAAGATGGTGATTGACCACCACGATGTCCGCCTTCATCGCATCAGAGCGCGCATGCAGTACGAAGCATTCCTTGTGGTTCGGGCATTCCTGTCCAAGGCAGCTGTCGCGGGTGGAGGTGACCTGCAGCCAGATCGGCGCATTTTCCGGCACGTCCGGCACAAAGCTCTTGTCGCCGGTGTCGCTGATCTTGGCGTATTTTTTTATCTTGGCTAGATGCCTGATATCCTCACGGCTGGCGAAACGGCCGTCGTTCAGTGCGCGTTCCAGATGATAATGGCAAACGTAGTTGGCGCGTCCTTTTAACAGCGCAATCGTGACAGGGGCTTTCAGCGCATCGCGCACCATCGGCAGGTCCTTCTGGAACAGCTGGTCCTGCAAATTCTTGGTGCCGGTCGAGATGATCACCTTGCCGCCGTTCAAAAGCGCCGGGACAAGATAGGCGAAGGTCTTGCCGGTGCCTGTGCCTGCTTCGGCGACCAGGATCGCGTTATGTTCGATCGCGTCGGCGACCGCCATGGCCATTTCACGCTGCTGCGCGCGCGGGCGGAACGAAGATACCTCGGTGGCCAGCGGACTGTGTTCGGAAAAAAAATGCGCTACTTCTGCAGACATGATGGGGTTAAGGATAATATTCAGCCGCGATGGTATCGCAAAGCGGTGCGGCTGAACATGTTGTTCTGATTTTGCAGACTTGCACGGCGATTGTGCGTTATTGTATCGGTTCTTCATGGAGCAGGCATGGCTAAAACAAAAACGATATATTCCTGTACCGAGTGCGGCGGGCAGACGGCAAAGTGGCAGGGGCAGTGCCCGCATTGCATGGCGTGGAACACGCTCATCGAATCGGTAGCAGAACCCGCTATCAAGGGCGGCAACCGGTTTTCCGCGCTGGCCGCATCCGGCCGCGTGCAGATGCTCTCCGAGGTGGCTGCAGAGGAAATGCCGAGAACAACAACCGGAATCGATGAGTTCGACCGGGTGCTGGGCGGTGGTCTGGTATCGGGAGCAGTGGTGCTGATAGGCGGCGATCCGGGGATAGGCAAGTCCACGCTGCTGCTTCAGGTGTTAGCGCATCTTTCCGCAAATCAGAGCACGCTTTATGTGAGCGGCGAAGAGTCCGCGCAGCAGATCGCGCTGCGCGCCAGACGGCTTGCGCTGGATGCGCGAAATCTGCGTCTTTTGCCTGAGATCCAGCTAGAAAAGATACAGTCGACCATCGCTCATGACAGACCTTCCGTGGTGGTGATCGATTCGATCCAGACTGTGTATTCCGACCAGCTCACTTCCGCGCCGGGTTCAGTAGCCCAGGTGAGGGAGTGTGCAGCGCAGTTAACCCGCATCGCGAAGAGCCAGAACATCACGATGATTCTGGTGGGCCATGTGACCAAGGAAGGCGCGCTGGCAGGCCCCAGGGTGCTGGAGCATATCGTTGATACGGTGCTGTATTTCGAAGGAGATACGCATTCTAGCTTCCGCCTGATACGCGCGTTCAAGAATCGCTTCGGTGCGGTCAACGAGCTGGGCGTATTCGCGATGACGGAACGGGGCTTGCGCGAAGTGAGCAACCCATCCGCGATGTTCTTGTCGCAGCATGGACAGCAGGTGGCGGGCACCTGCGTGATGGTGACGCAGGAAGGAACGCGCCCGCTGCTGGTGGAAATCCAGGCTTTGTTAGACGAGGCGCACAGTCCGAATGTCAAAAGGCTGTCTCTGGGTCTGGAACAGAACCGGCTAGCGATGCTGCTCGCGGTATTGCACCGCCATGCGGGCATCGCCTGCTTCGATCAGGACGTGTTCATCAATGCGGTTGGCGGGGTGAAGATCACCGAGCCGGGTGCGGATCTCG
>JAJXWG010000068.1 GCA_021781695.1 Pseudomonadota bacterium | reverse complement strand
CTTTGAAATAGCCGCCAAACAGCATCGGCTCAATCGCGATATAACCTATCACCACAGACGGAATCGCAAGCAACACCAGGGGCAGCGTTACAACCCATGAAGACTCGTGCGGCTTCTGTCCCGGTGCTAGGCCGTGATGATGATCCGCTGCAACCTCTTCATCCGCATGATCACCATGATGATTATGATGATCCTTGCCGAAACGTTCCTTGCCGTGGAACACCAGGAAGTACATGCGAAAGGAATAAAACGCGGTGACGAACACGCCAGCCACCACAGAGAAATAGGCAAAACCCGCCCCTGCCAGATGCGAATGTCCGACGGCCTCGATGATGCTGTCCTTGGAATAGAATCCCGAAAAAAACGGCGTGCCAATCAGCGCAAGCGAACCGACCAACGACGTAATCCAGGTGATGGGCATATATTTTCTCAGGCCGCCCATGTTGCGGATATCCTGGTCGTGGTGCATGCCGATGATCACACTGCCGGCAGCAAGAAACAGCAGCGCCTTGAAAAAGGCATGCGTCATCAGATGAAAGATCGCAACAGGATACGCGGAAGCGCCCAAGGCAACCGTCATGTAGCCCAGCTGGGACAATGTAGAGTAGGCAATCACGCGCTTGATGTCGTTTTGTATGATCCCCAGAAAGCCCATGAACAGCGCAGTGATTGCACCGATGACCATGACGAATGACAGCGCGGCATCCGACAATTCGAATATCGGCGACATGCGCGCAACCATGAAGATGCCGGCAGTCACCATGGTTGCCGCATGGATCAGCGCAGAGATCGGTGTCGGACCTTCCATCGAGTCTGGCAGCCAGACATGAAGCGGAAACTGCGCGGATTTGCCCATCGCACCGATAAAAAGCAAAATGCAGATCGCGGTGAGCAGATTCACCGACATGCCGGGAATCGGCGCCATGTCGCCGGCGTGATTCGCCACATTGGCAAACACCGCCGCGTAATCAAGTGTGCCGAACACTTTCAGGATCAGTCCTATGCCTAGCAGAAAGCCGAAGTCGCCGACGCGGTTGACCAGAAAGGCTTTCAGATTTGCATAGATCGCGGTGGGCCTCGTGTACCAGAAGCCGATCAGAAGATAGGAAACCAGACCAACCGCTTCCCAGCCGAAGAAGAGCTGCATGAAATTATTGGACATCACCAGCATCAGCATCGAGAAGGTGAACAGCGAGATATAGCTGAAGAAGCGCTGATAGCCTTCGTCTTCAGCCATGTAGCCTATGGTGTAGATATGCACCATCAGCGAAACGGAAGTTACCACCAGCATCATGGTCACTGTCAGCCTGTCGATCAGAAAGCCGACATGAAAACCTGTATCCCCCGATGTCAGCCAGGTATAGACCGGGCCATTGAACATGTGGCCTGCCATCACATCCTGAAATATCCTGATCGCGGAAAACAGCGACACGCCGATTAAGGCGATGACGATGCGATGGGTCATCTTGCGTCCGAGCAGGCGGCCGAATAGCCCTGCCGCGATCGCACCCAGCAAAGGCGCGAAAGGCACGATCAGATAGTAGGTTTGAATGTTCATTGCGTCAGCCTTTCAAACTGCCAAGATCATCGACATTGATGGTGCGCAAATTGCGGAACAGCACCACCAGGATCGCAAGCCCGATCGCCGCTTCTGCCGCAGCAACGGTGAGGATGAAGAACACGAAGATCTGCCCTGCGGTATCGTTCAGATAGTGCGAAAACGCGACGAAGTTGGTATTCACGGCCAGCAACATCAGCTCGATGGACATCAGGAGAATGATCACATTCTTGCGGTTCAGGAAGATGCCCAGCACGCTGATGGCAAACAGCACAGCGCTGAACACGAGATAATGAGAAAGGGTTACCATGTTTTAGTCTTTGCTCCCTGTTATAGTGGCTGACCTACTTGCCGTCGGCCCTGGGTTCGGACGGCATCTTCACGATGCGCAGGCGGTCTGCCTTCCTTACCTTGACCTGTTCAGATACCTGTTGCGTCTTTACGCCCGTACGGCGGCGCAACGTCAATGCGATAGCCGCGACCATCGCCACCAGCAATATCACCGCAGCCAGTTCGAATGGATAAACATACTGGGTATAGAGCAGACGACCCAACTCCTTTGTATTGCTGTAATTCGCTGCATGCACCACGGCCTTTGAAACTTCGGCAGTCTGGCGCGAACCCAACACCCAGACCATCTCGAACACCATCAGGCCTGCAATCACCGCGCCAAAGGGAAACCACCGCCAGAAGCCTTCCTTCAATTGCACGAGATTGATGTCCAGCATCATCACCACAAAAAGGAACAACACCATCACCGCACCCACATACACAAGCACCAGTGCAATTGCCAGGAATTCGGCCTCCAGCAGCATCCAGATGCCTGCAGCACTGCAAAATGCCAGCACCAGAAACAGCGCGGCGTGCACTGGGTTGCGCGCGACAATCACGCCGGTTCCCGCAAACAGGGTGATCGTTGCAAACAGATAAAAAACCGCATCGAAGAAACTCATGAACTTACCCCTGTTTATCTGTATTTGGCATCCGACGCGCGATCCTTTGCGATCTGTGCTTCATGCTTGTCCCCTACTGCCAACAGCATAGGTTTGGTGTAGTACAAATCGCCGCGCTTCTCCCCGTGGTACTCGAAAATGCGCGTCTCAACGATCGCATCCACGGGGCAGGATTCCTCGCAGAATCCGCAGAAGATGCATTTTGTGAGATCTATATCATATTGCGTGGTGCGACGTGTGCCGTCTGCGCGTTCGGCGACTTCAATCTTGATCGCCAGTGCCGGGCACACGGCCTCGCAAAGCTTGCAGCCTATGCATCGCTCTTCGCCATTCGGATAGCGGCGCTGCGCATGCAGGCCACGAAAGCGATAGCCCTGCGGCGTCTTCTCGTCCGGGAATTGCACGGTGATCTTGCGCGCGAACATGTAGCGCCCGGTCAGAGCCATGCCCTTGAGCAATTCGATCAGCAAAAAAGTCTTGAAGAATTCCTTGATTTTTTCCATATTCATGTCCTCTTGTGCATGCGCCTCATCGCGCTACCACAGCCAATAGGAAGTTTGCATCCATGCGCCCACGACCACGACCCAGATGAGCGATACTGGAATAAACACCTTCCAGCCCAGGCGCATCAACTGGTCATAGCGGTAGCGCGGGAAAGTTGCACGGAACCACAAGAACAGGAAAAGCACGAAGGCAACCTTGATGAACATCCACAAAATGCTGTCTGGCAGGAATGGCACAGGTGACAGCCAGCCGCCCAGGAACATGATGGAAGTCAGGAAGGAGACCAGTATCATGTTGGCGTATTCCCCGAGGAAAAACAGCGCAAAGGCCATGCCAGAATATTCGACATGGAAGCCTGCGACGATTTCCGATTCTCCTTCGGCCACGTCAAATGGCGCACGGTTGGTTTCCGCAACGCCTGAGATGAAATACACCACAAACATCGGAAACAGCGGGATGAAATACCAGTTCAGCAATCCGTGAGCGCCCTGCTGGCCGCGCACGATGTCCCCAAGGTTCAGGCTTTGTGCGGCCATCAGCACGGTGACCAGCGCAAAACCCATCGCGATTTCGTAGGACACGATCTGCGCCGCAGACCGCAATGAACCTAGGAACGCATACTTCGAATTTGACGCCCAACCTGCGATGATCACGCCGTAAACGCCAAGGGATGCCATCGCCAGCACATAAAGCAGACCCGCATTCACATTGGCGACCACGAGCTCTGCATTGAAAGGAATGACCGCCCATACGGCAAGTGCGGGCATCAAGGTCAGGATGGGCGCGATGATGAACAGGAATTTGTTCGCACCGCTTGGCACGATGATTTCCTTCATCAGCAACTTCAGGCCGTCTGCCAGAGGTTGCAAGAGACCGAAATAGCCGACGCGGTTCGGGCCGATTCGGATCTGCATCCAGCCGATCACCTTGCGTTCAGCCAGCGTAAGATAGGCAACAGCACCCATCAGCGGCAGCACGATTGCGACGATCTTTAGCACGGTCCAGATGGGCAGCCAGGCAGATCCCAGCATTTTTTGTATGGGTTCTAGCCATTCCATCATGCACGCTCCAAAGACAATTCACCGAACATTGCGCCCAGGGCCGCAGTCGCAGGATGTCCCGCTGCAATGCGCACCACCCCAGGCGGCAACCTGTCATCCCTGCTCACCTTCAGTTGCACACTGGCATCTCCTTGCGCAACGCGCACCGTATCCCCCGGCTGCAATCCCAGCTTTTGCAACTCATCGCCGTGCAACCTTGCACAGGGGGTCGCCGCATCGCCGGTCTTCTGCAAGGCGTCGGCGCGGCGCACCAGCGCGTCGGCAAAGTAGATCGGCACATCCGTCACGCGTTGAAGAGCGGCAGCGTTAACTGCACTCACCTTCAGCGCAATGTTTTCTATGCGATTGTTGAGCTTGCATGCCTCACCCAGCGCTTCATCACGTACTGCCTCGCTGGTCTCAAAATCGAATCCCGCAACATTCAGCAGGTTGCCCAGCACGCGCAGCACCTTCCATGCAGGGCGCGCTTCACCCAAGGGCTTCACTGCCCCCTTGAAACTCTGCACCGATCCTTCAGTGTTGATAAAGGTGCCCGAGGTCTCGGTGTATGGCGCGATGGGCAGCAGAACATCCGCATACTCTGTCGCATGGTGCTTGTAGGCAGACATCGCAACCACCATGTCTGCCTGCTTCATTGCAGCCATCGCAAGCTCAGGATGATGCATGTCAAGCTCAGGTTCCACGTTCAAGAGCAGATAAGCCTTGCGAGGGTTTTCCAGCATCTCGCGCGCGTTCATGCCATCACCCGGCACAGCACCCGCCATGTATCCGCCTACGCTGTTGGCCGCCTCGCCCAGAAATCCGAACTTAGCGCCCGAGAGTTCGGCGATCTGGCCGGCTATCGATGCAAGCTGGGAAGCCTCGGGGTGCTGCTGAGCGAAATTGCCCAGCAATACTGCCGAGCGCTCTCCCGAGGCCAGGCTCCTCGCAATTGAACTTGCAGCATCGCCAACCGCAATTTTTTCCATCTCCGCAGGCACGGCTGCCTCTTTCTGAATGATGAGCGCCTTGAGTATTTGCGCCAATACGTCCACCATTGCAGAAGGCGATACTATGGCCTTGTTCGCAACGGGCATCAGCAAATCATCGTCAGCGGCATGCACCACGTTCGCATCGGCTCCGGCCTTCACGGCTTGACGTATGCGCTGCGCGAGCAGGGGATGATCCTTGCGCAGGAAGCTACCCACGATCAGGAAGCGATCGCGGCTGTTGATCTCGGCAACCTGCATGCCCAGCCAGGGCGCACCTTTTGTGCCAAAGCTGAAGTCCGACTGGCGCAGGCGAAAATCGACATTGCTGCTTTCCAACCCGCGCATCAGCTTTTGCAGCAGATACAATTCCTCAAGCGTCGAATGAGGTGTTGCCAACGCTGCGATGTGTTCAGCGCCTGCGCTGTTTGATATCTGGCGCAAGCCATTGGCCACATATTCAAGCGCCGTCGTCCATTCAACCTCCAGCCACTTGTTGTCCTGTTTGATCATCGGGCGAGTCAGCCTTTCCTGCGAATTCAGGCCTTCATAGCTGAACCTGTCCTTGTCAGAAATCCAGCATTCATTGATCGCCTCGTTCTCAACCGGCACGACACGGCACACCTTGTTGTCCTTGATATGCAAGGCCAGATTGCTGCCCAGCCCATCGTGCGGGCTGACGGATTTTCGGCGCGACAGCTCCCACGAACGCGCGGTGTAACGGAATGGCTTGCTGGTCAACGCGCCTACCGGGCAAAGATCGATCATGTTGCCAGACAGCTCGGAATCCACCGCACTGTTCACGAAGCTCATGATCTCCGCATGCTCGGAACGGTTGGCCATACCAAGCTCCATCTGGCCTGCAATCTCCTGACCGAAGCGCACGCAGCGCGTGCACTGTATGCAGCGGCTCATCTCTATCGTGGAAATCAGCTCGCCGATCTCCTTGGGATTTACCATGCGTTTTTCTTCGGTGTAGCGCGACTCTCCCCCGCCGTAACCAACAGCAAGATCCTGCAGCTGGCATTCGCCGCCCTGATCGCAGATCGGACAATCCAGCGGGTGATTGATCAACAGGAATTCCATCACGCCTTTTTGCGCCTTCACCGCCATCTCGGAATGCGTATGCACCTTCATGCCGTCAGCAGCAGGCGTGGCACAGGCAGGCAAGGGCTTGGGCGCCTTTTCCACCTCGACTAGACACATCCGGCAGTTAGCCGCAATGGACAATTTCTTGTGGTAGCAGAAATGCGGGATATGGACGCCTGCCTTGTTCGCAGCATCCATCACCGTGGAACCGCGCTCGGTTTCGACTAACTTGCCATCAATTTCAATGTTGATCATTGCGCACCTAAGCCTTACACCAAACAGCGCTTGTGTTCGATGTGATATTCAAATTCCGCCCTGAAATTTTTCAGCATGCCCTGCACCGGCCACACCGCCGCCTCGCCCAAAGCACAGATGGTGCGCCCTGCGATGTTTTCGCCCACGGAAAGCAGCAAATCAAGGTCTTCCGGCTTGCCCTGGCCGTGCTCGATGCGGTGCACGACGCGGTAAAGCCAGCCGGTTCCCTCGCGGCAAGGCGTGCATTGGCCGCAGGATTCCTCGTGATAGAAATACGACAGACGTTCCAGCGCACGCACCATGCACACCGTCTCGTCCATCACGATCACCGCACCGCTGCCCAGCCCCGAACCCGCCTTCTGGATCGCATCGTAGTCCATGGTGAGATCCATCATGACTTCTCCTGGCAGAACAGGCATCGAGGATCCGCCGGGTATCACGGCTTTCAGCTGATGTCCGTTGCGCACGCCGCCTGCCATCTGCAACAGCGTGGAAAAAGGTGTGCCCATGGGCACTTCAAAATTGCCCGGGTTGTTCACATGACCCGTGACGGAAAACAGCTTGGTTCCGCCGTTATTGGGCTTGCCCAGCTCGAGAAATTTTTGTCCGCCGTTGTTGATGATGTAAGGGATGCTGGCAAAAGTCTCGGTGTTGTTGATCGTGGTCGGTTTGCCGTACAGGCCGAAGCTTGCGGGAAATGGCGGCTTGAAACGCGGTTGCCCCTTTTTGCCCTCAATGGATTCAAGCAGTGCGGTTTCTTCGCCGCAGATGTAGGCGCCGTATCCCAAATGGTTGTGCAGATCAAAGCTGAAATCCGAGCCCAGGATATTGTTGCCGAGATATCCCGCCTGGCGCGCCAGCTCGCACGCTTCTTCCATGCGTTCATAGGCCTCGAAAATTTCGCCGTGTATGTAGTTGTAGCCAGTCCTGACATTCATCGTATAGGCGGCAATCGCCATGCCTTCGATCAACAGATGCGGGTTGTACAAGAGGATATCCCAGTCCTTGCAGGTGCCAGGCTCCCCTTCGTCGGAATTGCAGACGATGTACTTGTCGCCTTCGAAACTGCGGGGCATGAAACTCCATTTGAGTCCGGTGGGAAAACCCGCTCCACCACGACCGCGCAGCGCAGACAGCTTGACTTCGGCGATGATCGCATCAGGCGATATCTTCTCTGTCAGCACGCGGCGCAAAGCCTGGTAACCGCCGACCTTGAGGTAATTTTCAAGCGTCCACGGTTGATCGAAATGCATCGTGGTTTGGGTGACAGGTCCTCTCATGACTTATCCAATTCTGCCAGAATCTGATCGATTTTCTCGTGAGTCAGACGCCCGCACAGCTTTCTGTTATTGATGGTAAATAGCGGCGCATCCTTGCAGGCACCCATGCATTCACCCTCTCTTAGACCATACTTGCCATCCGCCGTCACCTCTCCCAAGCCTATGCCCAGCCTGGACTTGAGGTAGGCCACCGTATCTTCAGCGCCGCACAGGGTGCAGGATAGATTGGTGCACACGGTGATGGTGTGTTTCCCCATCGGCTTTAAGTTGTACATGTGGTAAAAGGTCGCCACTTCCATCACCGCAATTTTGGGCATGCCCAGATAGGATGCGATGTCGCTCATGTCATCCGTCGAGATCCAGCCCTTCTCGTCCTGCA
>JAJXWG010000067.1 GCA_021781695.1 Pseudomonadota bacterium | reverse complement strand
ATGTTTTTTTACGGGCCGCACTCCGATGCTGGCGGCTCTCCTCTTGCTCATCAGTCTCGGATTGCATGGCTTTGAGTTTGCTTGTCGCCTCTCCTGCAAGCTCTGCGAGCAGGGCGGACTCGATCTTCTTTTTAGCGGGTTTTTCGTTCATATTTACTGCACTTTCAGAGCTTTGTTCCAGTGTGAAAATCATACCTGCGTTTTTCGCCAACTTCAATTATTCCTGCTGAGAGGGGGCGCGCGCTTTTGTTTAGGGAGATACTGATTTATTCGGTTTTGTCGTTCCCGTGCAGGCGGGAACCCCTAGTTGAATAAAGGCGCTGGTTCCCCGCTTCCGCTGGGAAGACGAATAAATCAGCGTTTCCTTAGTAATCTCTTTCTATCCTGAATGTGTTGAACACCATGTCTTCTGCTACGTTCTGTGCGGCATGGTGGACTGCTTCCAGGATTTCTGCGTCTGACCAGCCCTGTTCATGAAGCTCATCGATGCGGCTCGGATCCAACTTCTTCGGCGCAATGAGCGCATCGAGCACATAGAGCAGGAGCGCCTTGTCCTTTTCACCGAAAGGCGCGCTGGCTGGATCCTTCATCGTTTTTGCCACCTGTTCCTGCGTCCATCCTGCATGATTGACCAGCATGGCCTGGTTGAATCCCACGCAATATTCGCACTCCTGTCTGTCTGAAACCAGCATCCTTATCGCCGCGAGCAGGGGAAAGCTCAGTGTGGGGTGCTTCATGTAGAAGGAAATCTGGTTCCAGATGTTTTCCTGCAGCGCGGGACTGCTGCTGTATATCTGCATCGCGTTCGGCACGAAGCCTATCGTTGACGTGATGTTCGCATATGTTTCGGCGACTTTCCCCGTCGCATCTTCGGGGGATATGGTTGCAATGACTGGCATTATTTTCTCCTTTTGACATACCGACCGTACGGTATCTTATCGCTGACAAAAAATGGCCTTGCGGCCAACCCAAAATGTTAATCTGTTCGCAAGCCCGCTAAATAGCCGTGAAGCTGCTTCATGCATGACTTGAATGCGCTGTTCGACTGCATATTTTTTGCAATGCCGATGCAACCTTCCCAGGCGGAAACGATGAACAGTGCAGCCGATTTCGCATCCACATCGGACCGAATATCGTTCTGCTTCTGGCCTGTGACGAGCGCCCACTCTATCGTGTCTCTCCACTGCTTCAGTATCCCGTTCAGGCTGGATTTGAACTCGGGATTCAATGCGCTCATCTCCTGCATCAAGTTGTTCAAGGGGCAGCCCAGCATCACGAAATCGGCAGGCACCTGTTTGTCGATATGGCTGATCAGGTGGAGCAGCGCATCGATTGGCCTTTCGCTCTGCCGTATCGGTTCGAACAGCAGTTTTGCGAGGCGCTCGCCTATGATTTCATCGACCACCGCAATTCCAAGGGATTGCTTGGTTGGGAAGTGGTGGTACAGCGCGCCCTTGGTCAGTCCCGTGTCGTGCAGTATATTTGCGATGCTCGCCGCCTGGTAGCCTTTGCGGTGTATCTCGCAGAAAGCGGATTGCAGTATGGTGCTGCGCGATTGATCGGCTTGCTTTGTTTTCATGCGCAGAATATATACCGACCGGTATGGATGTGTCAATATTTCGGGGATATCTGCCAAATAAAAATATTGTAGAATGATCTACCAGTGTGTAGTAAATTCAACTAATGAAGATGCTTGCCCTTATCCTTTCCATGCCGACCGAGACTGCCACTGCACGGCAACGCGCCTGGCGTGGACTCAAATCGTCGGGTGCCGCCGTGCTACGAGATGGTGTGTATCTCATGCCAGAGCGCGAGGATTGCCATGCCATTCTGAACAACCTGGCAGGCGATGTGCGCGAAGCCGGCGGTGTTGCACATGTGTTGCGGATGGAGGAACCTGACGGCGCAGACTTCGCGGCCTTGTTTGACCGAGGCGATGAATTCACCTCCCTGCTTGCCGATGTTGAATGCGCACGGCAAGAACTTGCCACCGAGACTGCGCAGGATGTTCTCCGTCAAGCACGGAAACTGCGCAAATTGTTTGGTACCCTGACGGCAATCGACTTCTTTCCTGGCGATGCGCAGCGTCAAGCCGAGAGCGCCCTGCGCGATCTGGAACTGGCCTGTGCTCGTGCGTTGTCGCCGGATGAGCCGCACGCAGCGACAGCATTGATTCCCCGTTTGCGAAAAGAAGACTATCTGGGACGCACCTGGGCTACGCGTGCGCATCCGTGGGTGGATCGCCTGGCCAGCGCTTGGCTGATCCGACGCTTCATTGATCCGCACGCTAGCCTGATCTGGTTGGCATCTCCGGGGGATTGTCCTGCTGATGCGTTGGGCTTCGATTTCGACGGTGCGGCATTCAGCCATGTGGATGGTCGAGTGACCTTCGAAGTGCTGGCGGCCTGTTTCTCCCTGAATGAACCTTCCGTCGCTCGCTTTGGACAGTTGGTTCACTTCCTCGATGTTGGGGGGTCGCAGCCGCCCGAAGCTGCCGGGGTTGAAACCGTGCTGGCAGGATTGCGCAACCTTATCGGTGACGATGATCAATTGCTCGCTGCCGCCAGCACCGTTTTCGATGGTCTGTGGGCCATGTTTGAGCGCGGCCCACAGTCAAAGCCAATAGGGGCGTCATGAGTACACCATCAACAGCACGTTATTCTGACGCAAATTTCCAGTATCTGGGAACGTTGGAGGCCTTGGCGGAGGATTTTCTTTTTACAAGCCTATGCTGCCTTGGTGTGACGTTACGATTTGGGCGTAAAAATTTAGTCCGTAAAAGAATCAATCATTGATCAAATCCATCTGAAAGGAAAATATGGCATACAAGAAATATATTCCTGGCATGCTGCTTCTTGCTGCCACTTCATGCCCGTCTGCCGCATTTGCCGGTTCATGGCTTCTTGGATTCGCTCCTGCCGAGACCGTTGCACCCGGATCGTACGCAGCAATTGCGGGGACTGGCGGTCAATGGTCATCTGTTGGCGAACCTCGTCACGATAGCTTCACACCTTTCCTGGCGCACGCCGGAATCCGCACAGGGCTTGCCGACAGTTGGGATGTTGGTTATCGGCTTGCAACGGTGGCGCTGCCTTATTCCAGTGTAGGGCCATCGCTTGGTGCGGAGATCGACGTAAAACATCGATTGACAGATAAAGGGGATCCTTGGCAGGTCGCAGTTCTGGCGGGTGTGGGTTATGCCTATCTCGATATCCAGGGGCAATCTAGGAATGCCTGGAGTCCTGGCGTCGATATGATTGTCAGTCACCAAGTGACACCGGGTTATACCGCATTTGCGGATCTTCGGTATGTTTATACCGAGATTCCTTCCGCCAATGGAGGCGCGAGCGCCAATCATTTCCAGGCATTCGGACCCGGAGCGGGGGTAAAAATCAAGCTCAGGGAGAATATCTCTATAACTCCGGAAATTGGAGTCTTCAACTTTAACGGAAGCATCGCGAATCAAAAGGCCAATGGCATCGGTTTCCAGTATGGGGCGGTCCTCGGATTTGTCTTCTAACCGATTAATGATCGGTCCCCGCCGAATCGGGGAGCACAAAGCGCATGCCCAGCGTATACGCGGTTGCTGCTCCCTATCCGGTTTGACACGCTCCACCGTCCATGGCTTTGTCAATCCAGGCAGTTGCCGATACAGTTTTTCACTCATTTCCCTTGCAAGGCATGTGCAATAGCGTACCTTTAACCCATGAAAAAGCCAGATGAACCAGATACATGTAGCCAGTTTAGGCTGTGCAGTCAAAAGCTACGCAAACCAACAGTCCTTTATCATTATTGCCCGTGGTTAATGTGACTTTCGCGTTATGAATACGCGCTATATCATTGACAATCGCGAGGCCCAGCCCGCTACCAAAGCCTTTTGCATGTCCACCACGAAAAAAACGTTGCAGCACTTTTTGACGATCCCCTTCTTCAATTCCTGGTCCATCATCTTCTACTGAAAGTATCGCCTTGCGCTCTAAAACATGAGTCCTTACAGTGACTCGGGTGCCATTTCCTGCATGTTCAATCGAGTTGTGTATCAGATTCGAGAGCAACTCCTGAAGCAATACAGGCTGTCCCTTGACGACTGCGCTTTCCAGTTGAAATCCGAGATCGATGCCTGATGAGAATGCTCTTCTGGACCATTCATTTGCAGCCCTCGCGCCAATTTCCTTAAGGTCGATGCGGGAATATTTCACTGAATTTTGGTCGTTGTCTGCTCTGGCTATCATTAAAAACTGGTTTGCTAATTTACCGGCACGGCATGCGGAATGATGCAGGCGTTCGAGAGTGGGATGCAAAGATGCCGGATGGGGTTCCAGCAAGGCCAATTCAGACTCAGTTTGAAGCGCAGTCAACGGAGTGCGCAACTGGTGTGCTGCATCTGCTAGAAAAGCCTTTTGAACCGTGCTTGCTTCATCAAGTCGTTTGAACATTTGATTAAGTGTACTGATGAGCGGTTTTAATTCACTTGGCGCATGCGGCAGTTCCAAAGCGCGCATATCATCAAAAGAGCGCTGTGCAAGCTGATTGCGGATATCTTGAAGAGGTTTAAGTCCATGCTGCACAGCCACGAGCATCACACCCATGGTGGTCAGGCTCAGTATCAATATGGATATGAGCGTAGTAATTAACGCCTGTGCCTGCACTTTATTTCGTTTGACGAGTGTTTCGGCAATGCGTATCTGACAGACATGTTGTCCGCAAGGTACGCCATATACCACCATGCGTAATACGCGTTTGTTTATTTTTCTATCGACATAGCGAAATTCGCCTGCCTGGACTTCCTTTTCCGGCGTATCAAGAAGAGCATCACCCGCGATGATTTCTCCACTCGGACCTACAACGAGGAAGAACTCCTTGTCCAGTTGATCTGTGCGGAGCAGATGTTCGGTTTCTGCAGTCATCTCAAATCGCAACCTGTTGTCTTTTGCTTTCAAAAAGCTTGCAATGGCGATGGCAAAGTCACCGAGCTGGTGATCAAATTCCAGCTTTGCCGGAGAAAGTACGAGCCAATATTGGAGTGATGCTGCCACAGGCGTTATGATCAGCATGGGTAGCAGCAGCCAGAGTAGCAGCTGCCGTTTAAGACTGGAAGTCATCTGCGGATTCTTCCATGAGATAGCCAAAACCACGAATTGTCCGGATGGCAACGCCAGCCGGTGCAATTTTAGTGCGCAAGCGGGATATATAAACCTCAATAGCATTGCTGGATAATGTTTCGTTCCATCCGGAGATTGCGCCCAGAATTTGTTCCTTACTGACGACCTTGCCTGCATGATTCAATAGATGCACGAGCACTGCCCACTCGCGAGGCAAAAGTTCTAAAGGGCGATCTGCAAGAAATGCGCGTTTGGCTGTCAGATCCAGGCGCAACGTGCCGAGAAGTATCTCGTTATGCTGGCGTGCGTGAAGACGCCGTGTGAGCGCCTGAATGCGAGCCACCAGTTCGGTCAATGCAAAGGGTTTGACCAGATAATCGTCAGCGCCGAGTTCCAAGCCGTGTACGCGATCTTCCACTGCGTCACGTGCTGTCAACATCAGAACGGGTTGTGTGTTGCCACAGGCGCGCAAGCCTTGCAGTGTTTTAAAGCCATCCATCCCGGGCAACCCTACATCCAGTACGATGACATCGTAAACAGCCAGTCTTACCGCATTCAGAACAGACTCACCCTCACGTGTCCAATCTACAGCCCATTGCTGGGACTGCATGGCTCTGACCGTGGTTTTCCCCAGGAGCGGGTCGTCTTCAACCAATAATATACGCATGAGCAGACAGTATTTAAAATTTTCGATCGAGTTTACCCCAGCAACAGCGAGTTGTCTGTTGAACACGGCTCGCTGTTGCAATGTTTCTGGAAAATTTGTTGGCATGAAAGCTTCATGAAAGGTTCCGCACATATTGCTGCAAGGTTGCTTCTGTAGAGTGTGCTGGTTTTTACCGGATGCCCACCTTGACTCTCCTTAAAACGACAATATGACCAAGCCTATTGATGATACTCAAGCAGAAAAAATTATTCGCGAACCGGTTGCCTTGCCTCTCAGGGTGCAGGTATTTGCAATTATAGGCATTGTTGCTCTGCTGGCAGGCGGGTTTTTGGTAACCCGTTTCATGTCTGGCTCGGCCACTGTGCAGCCAGTTAAATCAGAGCCACCCGGCACTTTTCGGCCAAGCAAGGCGCAACTGGATACGCTGGCTATTTCACAAGTGCAACTGATGAATTTTCGCGGCGAGCAGCTGACCGATGGTGCCATTGCCTACAACGATGATACGACTACGCCGGTTTTTTCACCTTATTCCGGCCAGGTGATGCGAGTGATCGCAAAACTCGGAGATATCGTCAAGAAAGGTGATCCGTTAATGACGGTGGCTGCAACGGAATTCGTTCAGGCAAAGAGTGCACTGGTCGCGGCGCATGCACAGGTTTTGCTCGCAACTGCCGCCGAGGCGCGTCAGCGCGAACTTTATCTCGCAAAGGCCGGCGCACTGAAAGACTGGCTGCAAAGTCAATCAGATCTGGTCACGGCGCAAGGTAATCTGCAGGCGGCGCGCAATCAATTAAGCATTCTGGGTAAATCCGAACATGAGATTGCCGCACTTGAAAATGGAACAAATACCGCTGAGATTAACCCGGAAGCACTGGTGAAAGCACCCGTCTCTGGCACCGTGACGCAGCGTCAGGTGGGTGTCGGTCAGTACATCCAAAGCGCATCGGGAGGGGCAACCGTTCCGGTATATACGATAGGAAATTTATCGACGGTATACATGATTGCCAATGTACGCGAGGAAGATGCGCCTCTCATGCATGTCGGATTGCCAGTCGAAGTGCATGTGCTGGCCTTACCGGAACGAGTCTTCAAAGCCAAATTATCTTGGGTTGCACCGGCGATGGATGCCAATACTCACCGTTTGCTGGTGCGTGCAGAAATCAGCAATAGCGATGGTGCCTTAAAACCGATGATGTTTGCAAATTTCAGCATCGTAACAAGTGGTGAGATAAAAGCCATCGGCGTGCCGCAAAGTGCAGTTGTGTATGAGGGAAGCGAGGCGCATGTTTTCGTTGCAAACAGCGATGGCACGCTGGCGATACGCCCTGTTCGCATAGGACGAATCAATGGCAATTTTATTGAAATAACTTCGGGTCTTTCCGCTGCAGAGAAAATTGTCACTCGAGGCACTTTGTTCATTGATCGGGCTTCCGGAGGGAGCAATCAATGAATCGCGTTGTTATATTCGCACTCAAACAAAGAACTGCCGTCATGTTGATGATGGCAACGCTGTTTGCCGCAGGTATTTTCAGCTTTGCTAAACTTAACATCGAAGCCTATCCTGACCCGGTTCCGCCACTGGTCGATATTGTTACCCAAAGCACAGGTCAGTCGGCTGAAGAAATCGAGCGCTACATCACTATCCCGCTCGAGATCCAACTGGCTGGCATCCCGCATGTAACAACAGTGCGCACCATCTCATTGTTCGGCCTGTCTGACGTCAAGGTACAGTTCACCTATGACATTAGCTACAAGGATGCCGAACAACAGGTCATCAACCGCTTATCCCAATTGCCGCCTTTGCCCAATGGGGCCATGCCCGGGATTTCACCGGAAAGCCCGATAGGCGAAATATTGCGCTACCGTGTATATGGTCCGCCTGGATATTCGGTGCAGGACTTGAAGACCATTGAGGACTGGATGCTTGAAAGGCGCTTTAAGGCAGTGCCCGGAGTGATCGACGTCAATGGCTGGGGGGGCAAAACCAAGGATTATGAGATCAGCATCGATCAGTCAAAACTGATCCATTACGGTCTCACTGTCCCGGAAGTGTTGCAAATATTGAATAACAGCAACCTTAATGTGGGTGGTCAAACGGTCAATTTCGGGCCGCAGGCGGCAGTCGTGCGAGGCATCGGTCTCATTCATTCCATGGATGATATCCGCAACACAATGCTCACCGTGAGCAATAGCACCCCTGTTTTTATCCGCGACATCGCCACGGTCAGCGTCGGCAATCTGCCCCGTTTGGGTGTTGCAGGTAACGATCAGGACGACGACATTGTGCAAGGTATCGTTCTGATGCGGAGGGGTGAACAAAGCACCCCGACTATCAAGCGTGTAGAGGCCGAGCTTGCCAAGATCAACC
>JAJXWG010000066.1 GCA_021781695.1 Pseudomonadota bacterium | reverse complement strand
CCATATAGCTAGATGCGGATTTAGGGCTCATATTTCTGTCTTCCGACAGACTTTATTCTCATCCGACAGACTTTATTCCTCGTCATCAATCATTCTTTGCCTATCAGAAAATTCCCGCCTCCGTCATAAATGGCTTTAGGTTATTTATGCAATTCATTGCTTTTTAAGCACATTTGTATATTTCAATATTTCCTCCTAACTCTTTGTCTTGTAAAGAAAAAACATGTTTTTTGCTTGACCGGCACTGTTTTTTTCAATATAGTGGGTCAAGGTGGTAAAAAGTGGGTAATTGTGGGGGTGAGATGTTTCAGGGCGCAGCGCAACTCAATCTGGATGGCAAGGGTAGGCTTGCGATACCTGCAAGGTATCGCGACATGCTGTTGGGCGCCTGCGCTGGAAATTTGGTGCTGACGGCTGATGCCGACGGCTGCCTCTTGATCTATGCACAGCCTGAGTGGCTGCCAATACGGGACAAGCTGAACAGGCTTTCCTCGTTCAATCCCAAAAGTCGCGCACTGCAGCGCCTCCTTGTCGGGCATGCCGAAGATGTGGTGATGGATAGTGCGGGACGCGTGCTGATATCGCCAGTCCTGCGCAGCTATGCCTCGCTGGACAAGAGTGTGATGTTGATCGGGCAGGGCAATAAATTCGAATTGTGGGACGAGGCGAAGTGGCAGGCGCAGCAGCAGGCTGCACTTTTGCTCATGGATGGCGATTTGCCGTCCGAGCTCGAAGGGTTTTCCTTGTGAGCGTGGCGTTAGCCCACGAGACCGTTTTGTTGGATGAGGCAGTTGAGGCGCTCGCGATCAAGCCGGATGGAATTTATGTGGACTGCACGTTCGGGCGCGGCGGACACAGTGCGGGGATACTGAAGAAGCTGGGAAAGCGGGGGCGGTTGATTGCGCTGGACAAGGATGTGGCTGCGGTAGCGCATGGGCGCATGCTGGATGATGCGAGGTTTCATGTCGAACACAGTGGGTTTGCACATCTGGTTAGAGTTCTGGACGAGCTTGGTGTAGGTCTTGTGGACGGGATACTGCTCGATCTTGGCGTCTCCTCACCGCAGTTGGATGAGGCATTGCGAGGTTTCAGTTTCAGGTTCGATGCACCACTGGACATGCGCATGGACACGAGCTGCGGTCTGACCGCGGCGCAATGGCTGGAGAAGGTGGGGGAAGCAGAGCTTGCGGAGGTCATACATGAATACGGCGAAGAACGGTTTGCTAGGCAGATTGCAAGGGCGATTGTTGCTGCGCGGAAGATTGAGCCCGTCAAGACAACGTGGCAGCTCGTCGAGCTGGTTGGCAAGACGGTACGTACCCGTGAAGCAGGAAAAAATCCGGCGACGCGCACTTTTCAGGCTATACGGATTTATCTCAATCAGGAACTCGAGGAGCTAGAGCGTGTATTGCCGCAGTGCGTGTCCAGGCTCAAATACGGCGGACGTCTGGTGGTGATCAGTTTTCATTCGCTGGAAGATCGCATCGTCAAGCGCTTCATGCGCGACATGGCGGAAGCGGACAAACTGCCGCGCAATGTGCCGATACGTGCAAGCGAGGTGCCTGAGGGAAAAATGAGGTTAATCGGCCGCGCGGTGCGCGCGGGTCAGACAGAGTTGCAACGCAATCCCCGCGCGCGCAGCGCGGTGATGCGCGTGGCGGAGCGCAGCGATGTGGCATAGCAATATTGCAAGAATCATCCTGCTGGTTCTAGTGATCGCAGCATCTCTTGGCGTGGTCAATTCGCAGAATCAGTCGCGCAAGCTGTTTGTTTCATTGCAACAGGAAAAAGAGCGCGCGCATCAGATGGAGGTGGAGTGGGGGCAGTTGCAACTGGAGCAGAGTACGCTGGCGGCACCAGCGCGCGTGGAAAGGATTGCCACGCAACAGTTGCAGATGCAACTGCCGAAAAAAGAGCAGGTCAGATTCATACGCATGGGGCAGATATCTTCGGACAATAGTGAGGCAGGCCAGCGACCATGAGCTATGCGGCGAAAGCGAAAGAAGTCAGCGCGGTGAAATTGCCGGGCTGGCGCGCGACGGTGTTGTTCGCCCTGTTGCTGGCGGGGTTGGCCGGGTTGATTGGCCGCGCGATTTATCTGCAGGGGATACACAATGACTTCCTGCAGGAACAGGGTAACCAGCGTTTCAGCCGCGTGATGGAAGTCAGCGCGCATCGCGGCATGATCACCGACCGCAATGGCGCTCCGCTGGCGGTGAGCACGCCTGTGGAGTCGGTGTGGGCAAGTGCTGCGGAGATCAGGCTGAACGATCCTCAGGCGGCCAAGTTGGACGAAAAAGATCTAAGGCGACTCTCCAGTGTGCTGGGCATGCCCGAGGGCGAAATAAAACACCGTCTTTCCGATGCGGCAAGGGATTTTGTATATTTGAAAAGGCAGATTCCGCCGGAAGAGTCGAGCAAGGTGGAAGGTTTGAATCTGCCGGGAATCTTTTTGCAGCATGAATACCGCCGGTACTACCCCGAAGGCGAGGAATTCGCGCAAGTGTTGGGTTTTACCGGGCAGGATGATGTCGGGCAGGAAGGGCTGGAGCTAGCTTTGCAAAACAAGCTTGCGGGCAAGGCAGGTAATCAGCGCGTGATCAAGGACAGGCGCGGTCATATCGTTGAGGATGCGGGCAGTCTGACCCCGCCAAAACCGGGCGCAGATATTGCGCTGAGCTTGGACAACAAGATTCAGCATCTGGCCTATCGAGAACTGGCGCTTGCCGTCAAGGAACACCAGGCCAAGGCGGGTGCCATCGTGGTGCTGGATGCGAAAAGTGGCGAGGTTTTGGCGCTGGCCGACTACCCCAGCTACAACCCGAACAATAGGACGAAGGTAAGCCCCCAGAGGATGCGCAATCGCGCAGAGACCGATGAGTTCGAACCCGGATCGACGATGAAGCCCTTTACCATCGGGACCGCGCTGAATCTCGGCAAGGTTGCGCCAAATACGGTGATCAATACCGAAAATGGCGTGTTCACAGTGGGCAACAGGAAGATACACGACACACATCCTGAGCCCAGCCTGACGGTATCGCAAGTAATACAGAAATCAAGCAACGTGGGTGCTTCCAAGATTGCGCTGTCGCTGAATCCGGAGTCGCTCTGGGAAACTTTCCATGCTTCGGGTTTTGGTGCGCATACTGGCAGCGATTTCCCGGGGGAAGCGATAGGCAGATTGCGCGATGCCAAAACATGGAAGCCGATCGAGCAGGCTACCATGTCGTACGGGCATGGCATATCGGTCAATCTGCTGCAACTTGCCCGGGCCTATACGATTTTCGCCGATGACGGCGAGTTGCTGCCCGTCTCACTTTTGAAACTGAATCAGCCTGCGATCGGCCATCAGGTGTTCTCGAAAAAGACGGTGGGTGAATTGCGTGCAATGCTCGAATCGGTCGTATTGCCTGGCGGAACGGCGCCTCTGGCGCAGGTGGCGGGCTACCGCGTCGCAGGCAAGACAGGTACCGCGCACAAGCTGGAAGGTGGGCGTTACGTTAATCGCTATGTCGCCTCGTTTGTCGGCATGGCGCCGGTTTCGGCACCGCGTCTGATCATAGCCGTGATGATCGATGAGCCAGGCGGCAAGGAATATTACGGCGGGCAAGTCGCGGCACCGGTATTCAGCAGGGTTATGGGCGAGGCGCTGCATATGCTGAACGTGCCGAATGACGCGCCGCTGGATAACGTGATACCGCCGCCAGCCGAGATCATCAAGGAGGAAGTGTGATGATCCAGAAGACAATGGACATAGGGCGGCACACGGAAATTCTGGCGCGGCTAAGCCGCGTGTTGAATGAAATGACATGCGAGGATGCTGCACCGAATGATCTGTCTGCTGTTCTCAGCCTTCTGTCATCTGATGTACGCCTGGTGACAGACAGCAGGCGGGTCAGGGAGGGGGATACATTCCTCGCTTATCCGGGCGAGAAATCGGATGGTCGAAATCATATCGCCCAGGCGATAGCGGCAGGCGCCCATGCGGTGATCTACGAAAAGCATATGTCCGGACACCCGAACGAGGAACGGAATTTGGCAAGGGATGTGCCCCATCTGGCCGTCGCAGATTTGCGGCACAAGGCAGGGCTCATCGCAGATGCGGTATATGGTTCTCCTTCCGGGCAACTTTGGATGGTGGGCGTGACGGGCACCAACGGCAAGACATCAACCTGTCACTGGATCGCGCAGTCGCTAGACCGAGTGGGTAAAAAATGTGCGCTGATCGGCACGCTGGGCAATGGCTTTGGGGGTGCATTGCAGCCCACCATGAACACCACGCCGGATGCAGTTCTTTTGCATGGCCTGCTGGCGGAATATTTGGGTATGGGCGCAAGAGCTGTTGCGATGGAGGTTTCCTCGCATGCGCTGACTCAGGGAAGGGTCAACGGCGTGCACTTCGATGTCGCACTCCTGACCAATCTGAGCCGAGATCATCTGGATTACCACGGGGACATGGAAAGCTATGCTGCTGCCAAACGCCGTCTGTTTGGCTGGGAAACGCTAAAGTATGCGGTAGTCAATCTGGACGATGCCTTTGGTGCCGAGATGGCTATGCAACTGCAGGAAGGAAAGGTCGAGGTCATAGGCTACGGGCTGACCGATGACGCGTTGCATCTGGCTGAAAGACACGGCATGCGAATGGTGTATGGAAAACTGCTGAAGATGAGCACGGAAGGCCTCTGCATGGAAGTCTATTCGAGCTGGGGCATGGGCAAGCTTGAAAGCCCTATGCTGGGAAGATTCAATGCGGCGAATCTGCTGGGTGTGCTGGCGGTGCTGCTGATCGGCGAAGTCGGATTGAATGATGCGCTGAATGCATTGGGCAGGGTCGAGCCTGCGGCGGGGCGCATGCAAAGGATAGGCGGTGCAGGGCGGCCTGCGGTCATCGTGGATTATGCGCACACGCCGGATGCGCTTGAGAAGGTGCTTGTCGCGTTGAAAGAGATGCGCGCTGATGTGACAGGGAAACTGTATTGCGTGTTCGGCTGCGGCGGCGACCGTGACCGGGGCAAGCGTGCGATGATGGGAAGGATAGCCGAAAAATTCTCGGACCGTTGCATCGTCACCAGCGATAATCCCAGAGGTGAAGACCCAGGTTCCATCATAGACGAGGTGGTGAGCGGCATGTCGATGACGAACCACAAGGTCGTCGTCGATCGCGCATCGGCAATTTCATATGCCATCGGCCAGGCCAGCGCGGATGATGCCGTCCTGATCGCAGGCAAGGGTCATGAAGACTATCAGGAGATCCAGGGAGTGAGGCTGCCATTCAGCGATGTTCGGGTTGCGATGGAAGCGCTGGAGTCGTGGCCTGCAGTCGGAGGTGTGCAATGATGAAGCTGTCCGAGGCAGCCGGCGTGCTGGGCGGACGCATGGCGGGCGTAGATGCTGAATTCATGGCAGTGTCCACCGATACGCGCAAAATAAGCCGGGGAGATTTATTTGTCGCGCTGCACGGTGAACATTTCGACGGCGCGAATTTTGTCCTTCAAGCTCTGCAGGCAGGTGCTGCCGCCGCGGTTGTGAATGATGAATCAGAATTCAGTCTACCTGATTCAAAGTTGCCCATCCTGCTGGTGCAGGATACGAGGCTTGCGCTTGGGAAGCTGGCGGCATACTGGCGTCGCCAGTTTGAAATCACGCTGGTCGCGATCACCGGTAGCAATGGCAAGACCACAGTCAAGGAAATGACCGCTTCCATCCTGCGCGCGGCAGCGGGCAGCGAGGATGCGGTGCTTGCAACCCGTGGAAATCTGAACAATGACATCGGCATGCCGTTGACCCTGCTGCAGTTGAACGGGCAGCACCGCTATGCGGTGATCGAAATGGGCATGAATCACTTCGGTGAAATCGACTACCTGACGCGCATCGCATTGCCGCAGGTCGCGCTGATCAACAACGCAAGCGGCGCGCATCTGGAGGGCCTGGGCAGCGTGGAAGGAGTTGCGCGCGCCAAAGGGGAAATCTTCGAGGGCTTGCAGAGTTGCGGCACGGCCATCATCAATGCGGATGACGACTTTGCGCCGCTATGGCGCCAGCTTGCCGGCGCACATTCATTGATCGAGTTCGGTTTGAACAGCGCATCCGATGTGAACGGAACCTGGCGGCCGCAAGAATCTGGATTGCTCCTCAATGCAAAAACGCCCAAGGGGGATTTTTCGGCCGTGATGCAAGTGCCGGGAGAGCATAACGCGCGCAATGCGCTGGCTGCGACAGCTGTTGCAATCGCGTTGAACCTGTCGCTGGAGAACATCGTCTTCGGGCTTGAGCGCTTTACGGGTGTGGCAGGGCGCATGCAGCGCAAGCAGGGGCGCAATAACGCCGTCGTCATCGACGATACCTATAACGCAAATCCCGCTTCCATGCACGCTGCAATCAAGGTCCTCGCGGAGACAGGCGGACAACGCGTGCTGGTGCTGGGGGACATGGGCGAGATGGGAGAGAACGCCACGGAGTTTCATGCCGAGATCGGAAGGATAGCCAGGGCGTTAGGCATCGGGAAGTTGTATGCGCTGGGGGAAATGAGCCGCATCGCCGTTCGCGAGTTCGGCAGCAACGCGCAACACTACGAGCGGGTCGAGGAGTTGCAGCAAGCGCTGGAAAAAGAATTGCATGCAGGCACTACTGTGCTCATCAAAGGATCGCGCTTCATGAAAATGGAACGCGTGGTCGAATTTTGTGTGGATAAAGGCAAGAAGGAATAGAGATGCTTTTAGCATTGGCGCAATGGTTTGCTCAGGATGTCAGGTTTTTCAGCGTGTTCAATTACATCACGCTGCGCACGGTGCTGGCAGCGATGACGGCGCTGGTGATTTCGTTCATGGTGGGCCCTGCGATGATACGCAAGCTGACTGCCTACAAGATCGGTCAGTCAGTTCGCACTGACGGGCCGCAGACACATCTAGTCAAGGCAGGCACACCCACCATGGGCGGTGCGTTGATCCTGACGTCGGTTGCCGTCACCACGCTGTTGTGGGGCGACTTGCGCAATCATTATGTGTGGGTGGCGCTCTTCACTACGCTGGGCTTCGGCGTGGTCGGCTGGGTGGATGATTACCGCAAGGTGGTGCATCGCAATCCCAAGGGCCTGTCAGCCAAAGCCAAGATGTTCTGGCAGTCCATCATCGCGTTGCTGATCGGCGGCTATCTCTGGCATGCAGCCACATTGCCCGCAGAGACGGAGATGATCGTGCCATTCATGAAGCTTTGGGTGTTCCCTTTGGGCGCGGTGAGTTTCATCGCATTGGCCTATTTCGTGATCGTTGGCACCAGCAACGCGGTAAATCTTACGGACGGTCTCGATGGACTTGCGATCATGCCGACCGTGATGGTGAGCGGCGCGCTGGCGATATTTTCCTATGTGGCGGGCAATGCGGTATTTGCGAAATATCTTGGCATACCCTACATACCGGGTGCAGGAGAACTGGCGGTGTTCTGCGGCGGAATAGCAGGCGCGGGCCTTGCCTTTCTGTGGTTCAACGCCTATCCGGCTGAGGTCTTCATGGGTGATGTGGGGGCGTTGGCGCTGGGGGCGGCGTTGGGCGTGGTCGCGATGATAGTGCGCCAGGAGCTGGTGCTGTTCATCATGGGGGGCGTATTTGTTGTGGAAACCCTGTCGGTGGTGATCCAGGTCGCCTCGTTCAAGATGACCGGAAAGCGCGTGTTCAAAATGGCGCCCTTGCACCATCACTATGAACTCAAGGGTTGGAAGGAGACGCAGGTGGTGGTGCGTTTCTGGATCATCACCATGCTGCTGGTGCTGCTGGGCCTGGCAACTTTGAAATTGAGATGACTAACTACAAGGACAAGTCAGTGCTGGTTCTGGGTCTGGGAGAGACGGGACTGTCCATGGTGCGCTGGTTCGCATCGCTTGGCGCAGACCTGCGCGTGGCGGACAGCAGAATGACGCCGCCGGGTCTGGAACAGGTGGCTCAGTATGTAACACCCGAACAGATACATTGCGGCGGATTTACCGATGCGCTGCTTGAAGGCGTGGACAAGATTGCGATCAGCCCGGGTGTGCCGCTGAGTGAGCCGTTTGTAAAACGCGCCGCAGCATCGGGTATTCCAATAGTCGGCGACATTGAATTGTTCGCAAATCATCTAACGACTAACGACTTACGTCTGGCAACTAAGGTTCTTGCAATAACCGGCTCGAACGGCA
>JAJXWG010000065.1 GCA_021781695.1 Pseudomonadota bacterium | reverse complement strand
CACTGCGTTCGGGCTGATGAAAATGGCAAGGTCGAAATCTGCAAGGCGCGCAACCTGCTCATGAAGCGCCCTTTCATCCTCAACAGGCAAAATCTGCAAGAGCGGCAAAAGCAGCGGCACACCGCCTGCCTGCTCGATAGCGCGAGCCAAGTGCGCGGCCTGGTCGACAGGCCGCGTGACCAGTATCTTGAGGCCTGAAAGCCGCAGTTCAGCCATTCAACGAAGCGAGTATCCTGCCCGCCCCCTGCGCGAGCAATTCATCAGCGATACGTTTGCCCAGCGCTTCCGGATCTGCAATGCCGCCCAAAGATTCGGCGCGCATCATGAGTCTGCCATCGGGGCTTGCGACAAAACCTCGCATGTGCAATTGCCCCGCGTTCACCTCTGCAAATCCGCCCAGCGGCACCTGGCAGCTGCCGTTCAGTGCGCGGCTCATCGCGCGTTCGGCCAACACACAGGCGGCCGTATCGGCATGGTGCAAAGGCTTCAGCATCGCGACCACGTCGGTGCGGTCTGCCCTGCATTCGATGCCCAGTGCACCCTGGCCCACCGCCGGCAGGCTGTCCTGGCTGGAAATGATCGCGCGTATACGCGCTGAGAGCCCCAGCCGCTTGAGTCCCGCGGCCGCGAGGATGATGGCCGCATACTGCCCCTCGTCCAGCTTGCGCAGACGCGTCTGCACATTACCCCGCAAAGGCTCGATCACCAGATGCGGAAAGCGCGCGCGCAGCTGGCTTTCGCGGCGCAGACTGGAGGTCCCAACCACGCTGCCGGCGGGCAGGGCCGCCAGATTCTCATGCTCGTTAGAAACAAAAGCGTCATGCGGATCTTCGCGCTCGCCGATTGCAGCCAGCACAAAACCTTCCGGCAAAACCATGGGCACATCCTTCAGCGAATGCACCGCAAGATCGGCCCGCCCGTCCTCCAGCGCCGTCTCCAGCTCCTTGACGAACAGCCCCTTGCCGCCTATCTTTGACAGGCTGACATCCAGTATCTGATCGCCTTGCGTCGTCATTCCTAGAATGCTGACTTGAGTTTGGGGATATAATGCGCGCAACCTGTCTCTGATATGCTCCGCCTGCCACATGGCCAGCGCGCTTTCACGCGAGGCGATGACCAGACGGGGCAACGGGTTGGGTGAGACTGAGGGACTCATCGAAATTTCCTTGTGATTAATTACGCGGCGCATTCTATCACGGAGGCTGCCGCGCTTTTGCGTACTAGACTACGATGAACTTATTTTCTGCTCCTTCGGACATTTCCAGCAAAGACTTGCCATTTCGCGAGGACGTGCGCCTGCTTGGCAGGATACTCGGCGACACGCTGCGCGAACAGGAAGGCGAAGAAACCTTTCAACTGGTCGAGACAGTGCGCCGCTCGGCGGTGCGTTTCCGCAAGACCCAAGACGAGCGCGACGGCGAAAAACTGGAACAGATGCTGGACGCGCTGACGCCGGCCGAAACGCTTGCCGTGGTTCGCGCCTTCAGCTATTTCTCGCAATTGTCCAACATCGCCGAAGATTTGCACCACAACCGCCGCCACCGCGCCCATCTGAAAGCCGGAAGCCCGTCCAAGGACGGCAGCCTGCTGCGCGCACTGGATCGCATCGAGGAAAAACCCGTCAGCCGCGAAACGCTGCAAGCCTTTCTCGACAGCGCACTGATCTCGCCCGTGCTGACCGCGCACCCCACCGAGGTGCAGCGCAAGAGCACACTCGATTGCCACCTGATCATCTCAAGCCTCCTTGCCAACCGCGATCGCCTGGACATGACGCCGGACGAACTCGCCGAAAACGAAAATGCGCTGCGCCGCTTCGTGCTGATTCTGTGGCAGACGCGCATGCTGCGCACGTCCAAGCTCACCGTGCGCGACGAAATCAGGAACGGCCTGGAGTTTTACCGCTATACATTCCTGAACGAAATCCCCAAGATTTACGCGAATCTGGAAAAACAGCTGGCGGAAAGATTCGGCAAGGGGATGGTGGTCCCGCCTCTTTTGCGCGTAGGAAGCTGGATAGGCGGCGACCGCGACGGAAATCCCTTTGTCACTCACGACATGATGCGCTATGCGGTACAGCAGCACTCCGAACTCGCGTTCGAGCATTACCTGAACGAGACGCATATTCTGGGCACACGGCTTTCTTTGACGGACAGGCTGGTCGATGTCAGCGAAGAACTGCGCACCCTGTCCAACGCATCTCCTGACAAGGCCATCAGCCGCACCGACGAGCCTTACCGCCGCGCGCTGATACTGATCTATTCGCGCCTGTCGGCGACCGCAAAGCTGCTGGGCCACGAAATCTCGCACCTGCCTCCTGTAGACAAGAAAGCTGAACCCTACGCCAATCCTGAACAGTTCATCCATGATTTGGACGTGCTGATCGAATCATTGCTCAAACATGGCGCCGTGTATCTGGCGCGCGGGCGTCTTGCGAATTTGCGCCGCGCTGCTGAAATCTTCGGCTTCCATTTGGCCCCGCTGGACATGCGCCAGCACAGCGCAATACACGAACAAACCGTAAGCGAGCTATTGGCGCATGCCGGCGTGACTGCAGGCTACGCCGGGCTCGATGAATCCGCAAAGCGCAAGGTATTGCTCGACACCCTCGAGGCCGGCAAACCGCTGATGGGCGAGCTTACCGGGTATTCTGACGTCGTGCAAAGCGAGCTTCGCATCATGCAGGCGGCAGCCGACATCCATGACCGCTTCGGGCGGGATGCGCTGCCCAACCACATCATCTCCAAGACCGATGCGGTGAGCGACATGCTGGAGCTTGCGCTGATGCTGCAACAGGTGAATCTGCTGGAGGGCGACGCGCTGCACATCAACATCATCCCCCTGTTCGAAACCATAGAAGATTTGCGCGGCTGCGGCGTGATCATGGACGAACTCTTCGCGATCCCCTACTACCGCAAACTGCTGTCCTGCCGCGGCAACACTCAGGAAGTCATGCTGGGCTATTCGGACAGCAACAAGGATGGCGGATATATCACGGCCAACTGGGAGCTTTACAAGGCAGAACTCGAATTGGTCAAGGTTTTCGCCAAATACGGCATAGAACTCAGGCTTTTCCACGGGCGCGGCGGCACGGTGGGACGCGGCGGCGGACCGAGCTACGAGGCGATACTGGCGCAGCCCCCGGGCAGCGTGAACGGACAGATACGCATCACAGAACAGGGCGAGGTGATTTCCAGCAAATATTCCAATCCGGAGATCGGGCAGCGCAATCTGGAGACGCTGATCGCCGCGACCATGGAAGCCACACTGCTGCACCATCACGGCGACGACAGCACGATGCCGGAATTTCATCGCATCATGGAAGCCCTTAGCCTGGATGCGTTTTCGGCTTACCGGAAGCTGGTTTACGAGACGCCAGGCTTCACGGAATACTTCTTCACATCGACGCCGATACGCGAAATCGCCGAACTCAACATCGGCAGCCGCCCTTCGGCGCGCAAGGCCTCAAACCGCATCGAGGATCTCCGCGCGATCCCCTGGGTGTTCAGCTGGGGGTTGAACCGCACGCTGCTGCCAGGCTGGCTGGGATTCGGCAGCGCGGTGAAGCAGTTCATCGCTAAAGAAGGCAAGGCGGGTCTTGCGCAGTTGCAGGCGATGTACAAGAACTGGGCTTTTTTCCGCGGCCTGATGTCGAACATGGACATGGTTCTTTCCAAGACCGACATGGGCATCGCATCACGCTATGCTGGGCTCGTCGAAGACGTGGAACTGCGCGAACGGATTTTCGGCGCGATCGAACGCGAATGGGAAGACACGATAGAGATGCTGTTCAAGGTTACAGGCCACACCACGCTGCTGGAGGACAATCCGACCTTCTCGCGCAGCCTGAAGACCAGGACGCCTTACATCGACCCGCTGAATCATTTGCAGGTGACACTGCTGGAACACCACCGTGCCGGCAACAACGATGAACTGGTCAAGCGCGCGATACACCTGACCATCAACGGCATCGCAACCGGATTGCGCAACAGCGGCTAGCGCCTTTCCACCCACCAGATCATGGCCACACCGATTGCCAGAAAGACGAAGGTCATCGCGGTTGCACTCAAGAACGGCTGCCAGTCGTTCAAAGCGCCCAGGCTTGCAACCAGGCGGCCGGTAAAGTGGAACACCAGTCCCAGCACGATACCCATGAACACCATCACGCTGACCCCGCCGGAACGCCTTTGATAGGATGCGAAAGGCAGTGCAAGCACCATCATCACCAAGAGGGCAAACGGGTATACCAGCTTGTTCCACATCGCAATCTCATAGCGCGCGCTCTGCTGCTTGTTCTCTTTCAGATGCTCGGCATATTGATAAAGGTCGTAGGCCGACATCTGCTCCGGCACGACCAACATCACGCTCATGATGCCCGGCGTCAGCTCGGACTGCCAGCTCTGGTTTTTCATCGCTCCTGTGGTGACGCCCGCCTTGTCAAAGCTTGTCTGCAGCACATCCGTTAGCTTCCATTGCCCAGGTTCGAGATAGGCCGCCCCCTTCGCACTCACGACGGTCTGAAGGTGAAAAGTTTCGTCAAAATTGTATATCACAATATCAGACAGGCTGGTATCGGGCATCACGTTCCTGACGTTCACGAAACTGTGCCCGTCCTTGACCCATACCCCGGAACGGAACGCCTGCAGGGAAACCTTGCTGTTCATTGCCTGCAGGCGCAGCTTCTGCGCCATGCGCTCCGAGGGGGGAGCGAGAAACTCTCCGCACAGAAAGCTGATGATGATCATCGGCAATGCAATTTTGCTCAACGCGCCCAGCATCTGCATGGTCGATGCGCCTGATGCGCGATAGATCGTCAGCTCCGAGCGTGAGGCCATCTGCACGAGCGCCAGTATCGTGCCGACCAGGACTGCGACCGGAAACAGTTCGTATATGTGCCCGGGTATCGTCAGCGCCACGAAAGCCAGCACATAGCCCAGGCTGTACTTTCCATATCCCATCACACTCAGCTCGTGGATGAAATCGAGAAATGAGAACAACATCAGCAGGGATGCAAACACCAGCAAAACGCTGGCGTAAATCTCGCGCGCAAGATAGCGGTTAAGCAGGTTCATCGGCCAAACACCTTGCGCCAGGAAAACAGCGTCACACGTTTATAGAACAGCAATGCCGTGATCGCGAGCATCAGCGCATGTATGCCCCAGAGCCCTATGCCTGGCGACATCTTTCCCTGGCCCACCCATGCATTGGTGACGCTGATCATGTTGCTGTAAATCATGTACAGCACCAGCGCCAGAACCAGGTTGAAGGAACGTCCTGCGCGCGGATTGACATAACTCAGGGTGATGGCCATCAGCGAGAGCACTGCCGCACTGATAGGCAGCCCCAGCCGCCATTCAAGCTCCGACAGATTCCAGGTCGTGGGATGGCGCCACAGGATGGGCGTAGGCAACGCGCGCACATCGGGCAATTCCTGCTTAGCTGTCACGCTGTCGATGCGCATCGCATAGCGTTTGAAGTCCACGATGCGATAGTCGCGCTGGCCCGGCGTTCCCTCGTAACGTGTGCCATTAAGCAATACCAGAAACCGGTCGCCATTGGGCATGATTTCCTGCATGCCATGACTTGCCACCATGGTGCCCAGCGCGCCGTTCTGAATGGAACGCACGAACACCCGGCCGATGAGCCCGGTTTTCACGTCCGCATTCTCGACAAAATAGACCCTGTCCATCTGCGGCGACTCGTGAAACGTGCCGGGCGTGACCGTGCTCACCTCATCGCGGCTGTTCAGCTTGTTCCTGTATTCGTTGGATTTCCGCAAAGCCCAGGGCGAGAGCACCATGCTCAGGAGAGCTACCACCAGCACCACGGGCAACGCATACCACAACACAGGACGTATCCATCGCGTAAGCCCTATGCCCGCCGAGAACCAAACCACCATCTCACTGTCCCGGTAACAGCGCGAAAGCGTGAGCAGAATGGAGATGAACATGGAAAGGGAGAGCAGCACGGGCAGATAGTTCAATGCGCTAAAGCCCAACAGCGCCAGCACGCCGTCCACCGCCAGCTTGCCGCTGACCGCATCTCCCAGGAATCGTATCAGCTGGCTGATCACTACGATGCCAAGCAGGGTTGCAAATATCAGAAAACCGTTTCCGGCAAATTCGCTCACCAGCGCGCGATGAAAATGTCCGTGGCGGAACCACTTTGACTTTATACTGCGGGATTGCGGATAATCGGTCATTGAAACTCTAACTGTATATGGGAGCAACGCATGGAATTTAGCATAAAACAAAGCAATCCGGAAAATCAGCGCAGCGCCTGCGTGGTGCTCGGCGTTTTTGAAGGCGGCCAACTGGCACCCTCAGCACACAGCTTTGACGAAGCCGCCAATCACCAGTTGAGCGACCTGATTGCGCGCGGCGACATGACGGGAAAATCTGGCAGCACGCTGATGATACACGCGCTTTCCGGCGTCGCAGCAGAGCGAGTTCTGCTGGTGGGCCTTGGCAAGCAGAGCGAATTCAACGCCAAGCAGTTTATCGACATGCTTCGGTCAACCTTTGCCGTGCTCAACAAGACCATCTGCAAGGATGCAGCACTTTATCTTACCGACCTGCCCGTCAAGGATAAGGAAGAAGCCTGGAAGATCAACCAGATCGTGCTGACAGCCTTCGAATCCGTCTATCGAAGCGACAGCTTGAAGAGCAAGCCCGCCGACAAACCGACCCTGCGCAAGATACTCTTGGGCTGCTCAAAAAAACCAGGCACTGCGGCACAGAATGCACTGCATCAGGCAAGCTCAGTCGCTCACGGCATGGACCTTGCCAAAGATCTGGGCAATCTGCCGGGCAACATCTGCACCCCGACCTATCTTGCAGACCAAGCAAAGAAGCTCGCGAGCGCGCACAAGCTGAAAGTCACCATACTCGAAGAAAAGGACATGGAGAAGCTGGGCATGTTTTCACTTCTGTCCGTCACCCGCGGCAGCCGCCAGCCCGCAAAACTGATCACGCTGGAATACCGCGGGGCCGATAAGAAGCAGAAACCCGTGGTGCTGGTCGGCAAGGGATTGACTTTCGATTCGGGCGGCATTTCGCTCAAACCCGGCGCCGAGATGGACGAGATGAAATACGACATGTGCGGCGCGGCAAGTGTGCTGGGAACGATGCTCGCGGTTGCCGAAATGGGCCTGAAGCTCAATGTGGTCGGCGTGATCCCAAGCAGCGAAAACATGCCTGATGGGGCTGCCAGCAAGCCCGGCGACATCGTGAAAAGCATGAAGGGCCTTTCCATCGAGATACTCAACACCGATGCCGAAGGCAGGCTGATCCTGTGCGACGCGCTGACTTATGCAGCGCGCTTCGAGCCTGACACCGTGATCGACATCGCGACGCTCACCGGCGCCTGCGTGATCGCGCTGGGCGGCGTTGCCAGCGGCCTTTTCAGCAACCAGGACGAGCTTGCACGCGAACTGCTCGATGCAGGCCAGTACTCGAACGACAAGGCATGGCAGCTGCCGCTGTGGGATGAATACCAGCAGCAGCTGGACAGCAACTTTGCCGACATGCAGAACATCGGCGGACGCGCTGCAGGCAGTGTAACCGCGGCCTGCTTCCTGTCGCGCTTCACCAAGGATTACCGCTGGGCGCACCTTGACGTCGCGGGCACCGCATGGAAGTCCGGCAAGGAAAAAGGGGCCACCGGCCGCCCAGTGCCTCTGCTCACCCAGTATCTGATTAATCGGGTCGGGAAAAAGTGACTGCCCCACTAAAATCCGTAGCGAGCAAGCCAGAATGCAAGGAGCCGCGCAGTGAATGACGAGACATACCTTTCGGGTAGGCGAGGATTGAACAAGCATGCGACACCGCGTTCTGGCTGCACAGTAGATTTTCAGGGGGGCAGATGACCAGGGTTGATTTTTATACGGGTTCCGCCGACAAGCTGCGCACCGCCTGCCAGCTTTGCCTCAAGGCGATGCAGCATGGCCTGCATACAGTCATCAGCCTGCCCGATCAGGCAAGCTGCGACACGCTGGACAAACTGCTCTGGCAATATCCCGACACGGCTTTCATTCCTCATGCCCGTTGCAATCCTTCGACGGAGCTCAGGACTGGTTCGCCAGAATGTCCGGTTGTCCTGAGCTGCGGGGACGACAGCTTCCCGCATTACGACATGCTGATCAGCCTGCACGACGAATGCATGCCGTTTTTCAGCCGCTTCGAGCGCGTCGCCGAAATCGTGGGCACAGATGAAAAAGACAGCATGCTTGGTCGTGAACGTTTCAAGTTCTATCGGGATCGCGGCTACGAGTTGCGC
>JAJXWG010000064.1 GCA_021781695.1 Pseudomonadota bacterium | reverse complement strand
GCTTTGCCGATCCCAGCCAGATACTGGTGTCGCGCTCCTACTACGATGCGGTGTCGCGTTTATCTCCCCAGTATCCGGGCATGTTTCACTATCAGGGATCGCGCACTGACAAACATGTGCGCGAGCATGAAATTTATGCGATCGGTTATCCGGGCGATCATACGACCAGGCACATGCCGGTTGAGCAGAGCCGGCTGCAACGTCAATATGCCGCGATGCAGAGCAGTTTCAAGGCGATCGGGCGTTCTCTGGCAATCATGCCGGCCGCCATGTCTTTGAAAATCAGGCAAGCCAGTTTTGTTCAGCGTTTCATCTATGCCGCGACAGGCATCGTGATTTTGCTGGCAGGCATGCTGCCGTTCATGAGCGGCAGGACGGATCATCAGGACATAGCGCCGATCGTATCCGCGCCGTCAACTGTTCCCGCTTCAGCAGTTTTAGCCGTGCCGCCGGTTTCGTCCGTGGCTGCGGCTTCTTCCGTCGCGGCAGCCTCGCAGGTCGCAGCAGCCCCTTCCGTAGTGGCAGCTTCGTCCGCACCGAACGTGAAGCCTAAATTGGCCAAGACGCCAGTGAAAAAGGAGGCCAGGAAAAAAACCAGGATCATCCAGGCCGAAAAAAAAGCCGCAGCAGTTGAAAATCATGTCAATGCCAAACCTGTCGAAAGCCACCCAGCGGTTAAAGCGGAAGCGGTCAGGAAAGTGGCTCCTGAAAATGGCGAATTGCTTCAGGAATCCCGTATTGCAGTCAGTTGCAAGGAAAGTGCGAAGTTATTCCTGGACGGTGTTGCAAAAGGAGAGGTCGGGCCGTCGGCTGTGACGCTTATTGCCAAGCCTGGCAAACACAGGATCATCATTACGCATCCTAGCTTCAAGGTTTATAGCGTGGAAGTTGAGCTCGATCCCGGAAAGTCCATCAGGTTGCAGCCCAAGGAGTGCAATTAGCCATGGAAAATATCGTGATCTGGAAACCGATATCGCAGGATGGGGGGCTGCAATGATCAGCCAGTTGGGGCGCTATGAGATGATCAGCGAACTAGGCCAGGGTGCAATGGGTGTAGTCTACAAGGCGCGCGACCCGTTGATCGACAGGGTTGTTGCGATCAAGACCATCAACCTTGGCCTGGCCCTGGAAGAAAAAGAGGAATACGAGGGACGCTTTTATCAGGAAGCCCGCGCAGCCGGCAGACTCAATCATCCGAATATCGTGACCATCTATGATGTGGGCAAGAGCGGGAACATCGCCTATATTGCGATGGAGTTCTTGCAGGGCAACGAGTTGCGGGATCTGCTGCGCGAGGAGCGCAACCTGCCCGTGGAACAGATTGTGGATATCGTAGCGCAAGTGGCCGAAGGTCTGGCATATGCGCATCAGCATGGGATCGTGCACCGCGACATCAAGCCGTCAAACATCATGCTGATCCGGGACGGGCGCATAAAAATTACCGATTTTGGCATAGCGCGCATGGCTTCCTCGGCGGTTCATACGCAAACAGGCATGGTGCTGGGTTCGCCGAAATATATGTCTCCAGAACAGGTGCTGGGCAAGGAGATAGACCGGCGCTCTGATATTTTCTCGCTGGGCGTGATGTTGTATGAAATGCTCACGGGTGGTTCGCCGTTTGTCGGTGAGAATGTCAATGCAATCATGTATCAGACGCTCAATCTGGTGCCGCCTCCGCCAAGCACATTGAACGCCAGTGTGCCGGATATGCTTAATTTTATAGTCGCCAAGGCGCTCGCCAAAGGGGTGGAGGATCGTTATCAGAATGCACTGGATTTGGCCCGGGACTTGCGTGCCTGCCGTGACATATTACCGCGCTCTGACAGGCCGGTTGAACCTGCTGGTAAAACGAAACTGAACGGGCCGGCGATCGGCGAAAAAGGATTGATGACAGGAAATGATGATCTCGTGCCCTCAACGCTGGGTTTGTCCCGGGCCTTTGATTCGTCCGAGGCGACATTGCGTTTGGCCGCATTGACTGGAGATCCGGCAGATGTCGATGAGCTTTCAAAAACGCTGAAAGTTGCAGTTCCCAAGGCTGCTGCGCGCGCGATAGTCAGGGCCGATCCGGTGGCGGAAGAGTCTGCGGGAAAATTCAAGCTGCTGGTATTGGTGCTGGTCGTACTGGTGCTGGCCGTTGCGATCTACCTTCATTGAAATGCTGTTCGCACTCAAGCCATCCAGAACCTATGCGCTGATGCTGCTTGCCGTGCATCTGGCTGCAGCAATCACGATTTTCCTGACCAACCTTCCTGCTTGGGCGCGCATCTGTCTGGTGCTGCTGATTGCAGTCAGCCTGCTGCATCAATGGCATCAGTACATGCATGCCAGCTGGCAGAACTTTTCCCTGGAGCAGGGGCGCTTGCGCATCATGACAAGGGCGGGTTTTGAAGCTATGGGTACGGTTCTGGACAGGTCAGTCGTGATCCCATTTTGCGTCGTGCTGTGCGCAAAACTGGACGGCGCAAGACTGCCTGTCTGCCAGATGATCTTCAAGGATGCGCTGCAAAAAGACGCGCACCGGGAGCTTCGCATACGTCTCAAATACGCTCAGTAATTGCGCGGAACCAGGAGGGTGGGCTCGGGATTGTCCATTGTGTGGGGATAGTCCAGGCTGTAATGTAAGCCGCGGCTCTCGTGGCGTGACAGCGCGCTTTTCACGATCAGGTCTGCATTGGTTACCAGGTTGCGCAATTCGAGCAGATCCGAGCTGACATGGAAATGTGCATAGTATTCATCGATCTCATGTTGCAGCAGCTGGACGCGGTGCATGGCGCGCTGCAGCCGCTTGTTGGTGCGCACGATGCCCACATAGTCCCACATGAAATGACGCAGCTCCGCCCAGTTATGCGCGATCACGACCTGTTCGTCGGCATCGGTTACCCGGCTGTCATCCCAGGCCGGCAGCGTGCGGCACGCTTCGCGCGGCTGGCTTAGAATGTCACGCGCTGCCGCATCTGCAAAGACCAGGCACTCAAGCAATGAATTGCTGGCCAGGCGGTTTGCGCCGTGCAGTCCGCTGTATGCGGTTTCACCGATGGCGTAGAGGTTCTTGACGTCGGTGCGCGCAGCAAGATCCGCCACCACGCCGCCGCAGGTGTAGTGAGCGGCCGGCACGACGGGGATGGGTTCCTGGCTGATGTTGATGCCCAGCGTTAAGCAGCGGGCGAAGATGTTCGGGAAATGCTCCTGGAGAAACTCGACGGACTGATGTGAAATGTCCAGATAGACGCAATCCAGGCCGCCCTTTTTCATTTCGTAGTCTATGGCCCTGGCTACGACATCGCGCGGCGCAAGTTCAGCGCGCTCGTCGTGGGACGGCATGAATCGCGTCCCGTCAGGCAATTTGAGTATCCCTCCTTCGCCGCGCACGGCTTCGCTGATCAGGAAAGATTTGGCATGCGGGTGATAAAGGCAGGTAGGATGAAACTGTATGAATTCCATGTTGGCCACGCGACAACCGGCACGCCATGCCATTGCGATGCCGTCGCCAGTCGAGGTGTCCGGATTGGTGGTGTAAAGATAAACCTTGCCGCTGCCGCCTGTGGCCAAAATGGTGTGCTGTGCGGCAATGGTGACCACCTCGTCGGTTTTTGTATCCAACGCATACACGCCATAACAGCGCTTGTCGGCTAGCCCGAGCTTTTTTCCGGTGATCAGATCAACCGACATGTATCCTTCCAGCAGAGTGATGTTGGGGTGATTCAACACCTTGTCAGAGAGGGTCTTCTGCACCGCAAGGCCGGTGGCGTCGGCGGCATGGATGATGCGCCGCCTGTCGTGACCACCTTCACGCGTCAAGTGATAGCCGGTGTCGCTGGTGCTGTCTTCAGTGAACGGAACGCCCTGGGAAACCAGCCAGTCTATCGCCTGTTTTCCGTGTTCTACGACGAAGCGGGTGGCGGTTTCATCGCAAAGTCCGGCGCCTGCGATCAGCGTGTCGTGAATGTGCGCATCGGGGGTGTCGTCCCCGGACAGGACAGCGGCGATGCCGCCTTGTGCCCAACTGCTCGCACCGTCCAGCAAGGCTTTTTTGGTGATCAGTCCGATTTTTTGCTGGTCAGCAAGTTTGAGCGCCAGGGTCAGGCCTGCCAGGCCGCTGCCGATAATCAAGGTGTCAAATTGCAGCAATTGGTTTCTCGCTTGATAGCAATGGGCGAACTATACCATGTTGTATAAGGCCTGGAGTTCAGCACCTGATGAATTCATCGCATGGAACGCTGACGAAGTGGGCTGGCAGGGGTTATACTTCGCGCTGCGACGAATTTTAATCGGAATACGGATGGGTGACAGGGAAGTAGACCAGCAGTTGGTAGAGCGCGTGCAGCGGGGGGATAAGCACGCTTTCGATCTTCTGGTTGCAAAATATCAGCGCAAACTGGGGCGGCTGATCTCACGTTTTGTGCGCAATCCGTCCGAGGCGGAAGACGTGACACAGGAAGCCTTTGTCAAGGCATACCGCGCGCTGCCGGGATTCCGTGGCGACAGCGCGTTTTATACCTGGCTTTATCGCATCGGCATCAATACAGCCAAAAATTACCTGCTGGCCAGCAAGCGGCTGCCTCCTTCAAGCACCCCTTTTGACACAGAAGAAGCGGAGTCTTTCGAAGAAGCCGGGCTTTTGCATGAAGTCAGTACGCCTGAAAATGAACTCATGAGCAAACAGGTTGTCAACACCGTGCAGATGGCTTTGCAGCAGTTGCCGGAGGATTTGCGCAGCGCTTTGACGCTGCGGGAGATTGAAGGTTTGAGTTATGAGGAAATCGCAAGCGTGATGAACTGCCCTGTCGGCACGGTGCGATCGAGAATTTTCAGGGCGCGAGAAGCGGTCGCGGAAAAATTGCGCCCGTTGTTGGAAACAAGTCAAGGCAATAGGTGGTGAAAATGAAACATGAAATCTCGGCACTGATGGATGGCGAACTGTTCGAGGATGAGGCGGACATCCTTTTTGGTCAAATCAAGCGCGATCCGGATATATGCGGCGACTGGGCCATTTATCACCTGATAGGTGATGTGCTGCGCCAGCCTGATTCCATACATCGCGACATGACTGCGCGCATCAGCGAGCGATTGCGCAATGAGGCGACTGTGCTGGCGCCGCGCAGCCGGGCGTTGAAACAGAAGGCGCGGGTATTTGCGCTTTCCGCTGCAGCATCGCTGATGGCGGTCAGCATGGTCGCCTGGATGACGATGCAGATCAGCCCCGAGACAGCGCCGCAACTGGCGATGCAGCAAGCGAACATGCGCCCGGTCAACCTGCAGATACAGCCTGCAGCCAACGATTACCTGATGGCTCATCAGGAATTTTCTCCCAGCAACGACATGAATGGCGGCGCCTCCTATATACACACGGTCACCTATAGCCCGGAGGAAAAGTCTCAATGAAGGCATGGGTTGGATTTTGCGGCTTGCTGCTGACTTTCAATGTCAGCGCAGCCGGCGGGCAGTCGACACTCGACTTGCTTAAAACCATTGCATTTGCAGGCCATCAGACGGATTACAGCGGCATCTTCGTTTACCAGTATGGCAATCATGTCGAGACATCGAGAATTTTCCATATCGTTGATGCGAATGGCGAGTATGAAAAACTCGAGAGCCTTGATGGGCCCAAGCGTGAAATCATCCGCCATCATGGACAGGTCTGGTGTTACAGGCAGCATCAGATGGTGCAGGTGGAAAGCCAGCAGGGAAAAGGCAAGTTCCCCATGTTGCTGCCTGATCAGTTGTCTGCATTGAGCGAAAATTACAATGTCAAGGAGCTGGGCACGGATAGGGTGGCAGGATATGAAACCAGGGTATTGCTGTTTCACCCGAGGGACAAACTGCGCTATTCGCGCAAAATCTGGGTGGATATGAATACCGGATTGCTGCTCAAGTCTGCCGTGCTGAATGACAAGAACCAGATCGTGGAACAATATGCCTTTACCGAGTTGAAAGTGGGCAAGGATGCGGACAGGGCCTGGGTTAATTCCGGCGAGGTCAAAAACCTGCCTGGAATGAGCCAGCAGGACTCGAGCAATGTTGTAGCTGTTGTGAACAGCGGCTGGGTGGTGGATGCGCTGCCTGCCGGTTTCAAGAAAACAACGGAGTTGGTGCGCCCCATGCATGGCAATCATGCGCCGGTGACGCAACTCGTGTTTTCTGACGGATTGAGTGCGATATCCGTTTTTGTGGAGCCATTTGGCCCGGGCGAAGATGAAAACGAGGGTTTGTCCAGCCGGGGTGCACTCAATCTTTATCACAAGGTCGTGGACAATCATGTGTACCATGTGGTTGGCGAGGTTCCGCCCATCACGGTGATACAGGTTCTCAATTCGATAAGATACAACGGAAAATAATGCTGGAGTCAAGAGCAGTAGTGGTGCAGTCTGATACTTTTACTGCCGAGGTCGTGGGCAGCGGCGGTAGCGGCTGTTCGGCCTGCGATGGCAAGGGCTGCGGTTCGAAAAAACTGACACAGTTGTTTTGCAGCAAGCCTCGCCACTTCAAGGTGGACAATCGTATTCATGCCAGCGTGGGGGATGAGGTGATCGTCTGCGTGCCTGATGGCGCTGTGTTGCGCGGCGTCGGTCTGGTTTATCTGCTGCCTCTGGTATTTCTGTTTTCAGGCGCCGCACTGGCGGGAGAAAGCGATGCACATGCCGTTGCCGGCGCGCTGTCAGGACTTGTGATCGGATTTGCGCTGGCGAGATGGCTGTCGGTGCGCAGCCGCCGCAAACAACCCTATATTGCAAGGCTGGTGCGCGAATAGATCGGTTTTTTTACTACGAGGAGGCATGCATGCTGAAAAAGCTCATCAACATCATTCTATTCTCTGCGGCATTCGTATCGGTGGCGTTTGCGGGCGAGCTGCCCGATTTCAGTGCACTGGTCGAAAAACAGGGCCCTGCGGTGGTCAACATCAGCACCACCCAGCACTCATCCCAGGAGGTGTCCGGCATTCCCGAGGATGATCCCTTTTTTGAGTTCTTCAGGCGTTTTGCGCCGCTCGAGCCGCGCGATCAGGAGACCCATTCGCTGGGCTCCGGATTTATTCTGAGTTCGGATGGCTATATCATGACCAATTCGCATGTCGTGGATCATGCCGACAAGATCACGGTGCGTCTGACAGACAAGCGTGAATTTTCAGCCCGTGTCATCGGCGTGGACAGCAGGACGGATGTGGCTTTGCTCAAGATCGATGCGACCAACTTGCCGAAAGTGACTGTAGGAGATCCCGGCAAACTCAAAGTGGGCGAGTGGGTGGTTGCGATCGGTTCTCCTTTCGGCTTTGACAACAGCGTCACGGCAGGCATTGTCAGCGCCAAAGGGCGATCATTGCCGCAGGATAATTTTGTGCCGTTCATCCAGACCGATGCGGCAATCAACCCGGGCAATTCCGGCGGGCCGCTGTTCAACATGAACGGCGAAGTGGTGGGCATCAACTCGCAAATCTATACGCGTTCCGGCGGCTCCATGGGTTTGTCTTTTGCAATACCGATCGATGTCGCCACACAGGTCGCCGAGCAGCTGCGCACCAAGGGGGTGGTGACGCGCGGCCGCATAGGCGTGACGATACAGGAAGTGACGCGCCAGCTGGCTGAATCATTCGGCCTTGCAAAGCCCAACGGCGCACTGGTGAGCAGTGTCGAGAAGGGCGGGCCTGCCGACAAGGCCGGCATAGAAGCCAGCGACGTGATCCTCAAGTTCGATGGACAGGTTGTGACTAACTCCAGCGATCTTCCTCGCCTTGTTGCTGCAGCCAAACCTGGCAGCAAAGCGGTAGTCGATTTGTGGCACAAGGGAGCTGCAACGCAGGTGACCGTGGTCGTTGCCAAGATGCCACAGGACGGCAAGCTGGCAGAAGAGGGCAATCGTTCATCCAGCCAGGACGGCACGATGATTGCAAGGCTTGGCGTCGCGTTGAGCGAGCTGACACAGGAGCAGCGGGCGGATATGGGGATCAAGGGCGGTTTGCTGGTGGAAAGCGTCAAGGGGCAGTCGGCAGTCGCATCCGGGCTGCAGCACGGAGATGTGCTGCTGGCGCTGGGCAATGTTCCTCTGAGTTCGTTGAGTCAGCTGAAAGACATCGTCAAACAGTTGCCCAAGGGGCGCAATGTCGCACTCCTGGTGCGCAGAGAGGATGCGGTCTTTTATGTGGCGATCAAGCTCGATGACAGACGGTGAGCAGGCCTTCTTGCATCACAGTTCTGCATGTGACGCCTAAATCGGCTAGAATCCGCGCTTTGCGAAAATGCCTGTCTGGATGACTGACGGACAGGCGGTCTTTATTGGAATCTCATGCAGCTGATCCGTAACTTTTCTATCATTGCCCATATCGATCACGGAAAATCGACCCTTGCCGACCGCATCATACATTTATGCGGCGGCCTGTCCGACCGTGAAATGGAAGCG
>JAJXWG010000063.1 GCA_021781695.1 Pseudomonadota bacterium | reverse complement strand
TTGAAGTCGAAGATAGCCTTGCCCACCAGATGTTCCAGCCTGCCCTTGAGTTTGTTGAAATTGCCAGAATGGTCGAAATGGACGGGTTGCACGATTGCGTTCATAAAAATTCCGGATTAAAGGTTGATGCTTCTTCCGCCATCCACCGCTATGACCTGGCCGGTGATATAAGGCGCGTCCTGAGCGAGAAAGACAACGGTTTTCGCAATATCGTCGGGCTCGCCTTCGCGCTTTAGCAAGGTGTGCGCAACAATCCTGCGGCGCTCTTCATTATCCGCCCAGCCCTCCCCCTCTGGCCAGAGGATCACGCCAGGCGCTACCGCATTCACGCGCACCTGCGGCGCCATCTCATGAGCCAGCGCACGCGTCAAAGCAACCAGCCCGGCCTTGGCCACACTGTAGAGCAGATGGCCCTGCATCGGTCGCTCAGCATGGATGTCCACGATATTGACGATGCAACCATGACGACGGCGCAGCTCATCAGCTGCAGCCTGGGCAAGAAACAGCGGCGCGCGCAAATTGGTGCCAAGAAGATCATGCCAGTGATCCTCATTGACCTCCGCCAGAGGTGTCGGATAAAAACTCGATGCATTGTTGACCAGACCATCCAGTCTGCCGAAACGCGCCACAACCTGTTCGATCAGCCTGGGCAAGGCATCCAGATCGAGCAGGTCGGCCGCAAACACCTCAACACTCCCCTCGCGCCTGTCATTAAGCTCTTGCTGCAAAGCCAGCGCCTCGCCCGAGGAACTGCGATAATGCAGTGCAATGTCAGCGCCCGCCGCATGCAGCCGACGACAAATTGCAGCGCCCACCCGTCTGCCGCCTCCTGTTACCAACATTACTTTGCCTGGCACCGCATCCTCCATTAAACTTGACCACTTTAGTGAATTATACCCGACATGCCTGACACCGCCCCACTGCCCGCCCCCAGCCCCGAAGCAATGCAACATAGCGCCGGCATGGTTCAGCATATCCGCGGCGAGATCGCAGCCAGCGGGGGCTGGATTTCGTTCGCGCGCTATATGGATCTGGCTTTGTATGCACCGGGCCTTGGCTACTACACCACAGGCACGCATAAACTTGGCGCAGCGGGCGATTTCATCACGGCACCCGAACTTTCCCCGCTATTCGGGCGCACTCTGGCAAATCAAATGGCGGAAATCATCTCGGCCAGCTCACCGCACATCCTGGAACTGGGCGCAGGCAGCGGAAAACTTGCCGCCGACATGCTGCAGGAAATGGAAAGCCTGGGCTGCCTTCCAGACAGCTACAGCATTCTGGAAGTCAGCGCCGATTTGCGTGAACGCCAGAAGAATCTGTTTTTGCAACAGCTGCCGCACTTATTCCATCGCGTGCACTGGCTGGACAAACTGCCCGAACATTTCAGCGGCGCCATCGTTGCCAACGAAGTGCTTGATGCTCTGCCGGTACACCGCGTGCACTGGCTGAACAAACAGATAAGTGAATGGGGTGTTGCACAGGATGAATCAGGATTTGTCTGGCAGGAACGCGAAATCAGCGACAAACCCTTGCTGCAAGCCGCCCAAAAAATCAACGTCGATGGCGACTATGCCAGCGAAATCTGCCTTGCGGCCCGCGGACTCGTGCGCAGCCTTGCATGTTGCCTGATGCAAGGCGCAATGCTATTCATCGACTACGGTTTTGGCGCACGCGAGTTTTATCACCCGCAACGCGCAACAGGCACGCTGATGTGCCACTATCGCCATCATGCGCACGATGACCCGTTCTATCTCCCAGGTCTGCAGGACATCACTGCGCATGTCAATTTCACCGACATCGCCGAATGCGGCATCGATGCCGGATTGGAAGTGGCAGGCTATACCAATCAGGCATTCTTCCTGATCAACAACCGCATCACAGAATTGCTTGGCGACACATCGCCAGAAGACCTCAAGACCTATCTGCCGCTGTCAGCGCAGTTGCAGAAACTCACCAGCCCTGCAGAAATGGGTGAACTCTTCAAAGTGCTCGCGTTGAGCAAAAATCTGGCCGCACCATTATCCGGATTTTCCTGCGGAGACCTGACGCGTCTGCTTTAAGGAGTCGCATGCGATTTCTTCGCCGATGCCTTGTTGGCATGTGTGCGTATGTAGTCAGATATTTCCTTCAACGTCAGCTGCCCGTCGTGATTGGCATCTATCTCATCGAAATTTGCACTGAGATTCGGCAAAGCCTTCGCTTCCTCGCGCGACAACATGCCATTTTTATCCTTGTCGGCCCGGGCTAGCTTATCGATGAATTCTCGCTGTCTTTTCGCAGCAGCCAAAATGGCATTCTTGAACTCGTTCTTGGAAATCATCCCGTCATGATTCGCATCGATCTGATCATAGCTACCCGCCAAGGCGGGGGCATTCTGTTCTATTTCGGCGCGCGACAAACTGCCCGACTTGTCCGTATCCAGCGCGTTGAACGCCTGATCGATCTTGGCATCCCTTTCCTGCTTGGTGATGACACCCTGGTCTGCTGCCATTGCTGCGCATGGCAGCACAATCCCAAAAATCACCCATATCCACTTACGCATTGCTCATCCTTTTCTGTTCATTTTCAATTGCGCTGGTGCGCGCTTTTTGCACAGCACCGGCGATTGTACCGCTATCTCGACATGAGCGCGCAATTTCGCCCGCATCCACTGCGCGTGCGACTGACAGCAAATGCAGCAAATAAGCCGCTTGGGGATAATCATCCTGCTCATGCCCAAGACGTCCGCGCGCGTCAGCAGCGCACGCCTGCAACAGTGCCTCGAATCGCATAGGTCGCCGCCATGCGTCCGTGGACTGAAACAGTCCGGCAATCGTATCGCCGCGCAGTTCCTGGGCGCGGTGAATATCGCCGTGATAACGTGTTGCAATCAAAGCCAGGTCGCGGCACTCACCGCTTGCGCGCACACGCTCTGCCAACTTCTTGACCAGCTCCACCCCGCGCATTTCATGCCCGATATGACGCGGCAAAATATCCTTGGGCGTCGTTGCCTTGCCCAGATCGTGGGTCAGTGCGGCAAAACGCACTTCCAGCGGATAATCGCATCTTGCCGCATCATCCACCACCAGCATGGTATGTATGCCACAGTCAATTTCCGGATGATATTTCTCAGGCTGCGGCACACCGAACAGCGCGTCCACTTCGGGCAGAATTTTCTTCAAGGCACCGCAGTTACGCAACGTTTCAAAAAAACGCGAGGGTTTCTTCTCCATCAGTCCGCGCGAAAGTTCCTGCCAGACACGCTCTGGCACCAGCGCGTCCACTTCGCCGTTATCCACCATGTCGCGCATCAGCGTCAGCGTTTCCGGGGCAATTCTGAAACCGAAACGCGCCACAAATCTTGCGGCCCTCAATATGCGCACTGGATCCTCGTTGAATGCCGGGCTCACGTGACGCAAAATGCCGTCACGCAGATCATCGATGCCACGATAAGGATCGATCAGATTTCCCGCCGCATCTTCGGCAATCGCGTTGATCGTAAAGTCCCGGCGCAGCAAATCCTGCTCCAGCGTCACATCGGGCGATGCGTGCACCACGAACCCCTTGTAGCCAGCGGCCGTCTTGCGCTCGGTGCGCGCCAGTGCATATTCCTCATGCGTTTTTGGATGCAAAAATACCGGGAAATCCTTGCCTACCGGCAAGAATCCCTGTTCCAGCATCTCCTCCGCGGTGCTGCCGACCACGACCCAGTCGTGATCCGCAACCTGCAATCCCAGCAAACGGTCCCGTACTGCACCGCCCACACAATAGATTTTTGCATCGCTACTCAAGGCTGCTCCTGTCGTACGCCGCATTCGCTCCGATGATGCCAAGACGCTTTTTCAAACTGCGTTGAGGCGCACCGAACTCCTGCGCATAATACATGGTATTACTCATCACTTTCTTCACGTAATCACGCGTTTCATCGAATGGTATGGTTTCGATATAAATCGCCCCCTCCATGGGTGCATCTGCACGCCAGCGGCGCGCCCGGCCCGGTCCCGCATTGTATGCTGCAGAGGCCAAAACCGGACTGCCATCCAGTGACACCAGCATGTTTTTCATGTAATACATGCCCAGAAGCAAATTGGTATCCAGTTGCTGCAAAAGCTCGGTACGATAATCTTTCAGTCCCAGCTTCCTGGCAATCCAGTGCGCAGTCGTCGGCATGATCTGCATCAACCCTGTCGCACCCACACCCGACCTGGCCGTAGTCACAAATCGGCTTTCCTGGCGCATCAGGCCATAGACCCAGGCCTCTTCCAGGCCGTTTTCCTGGATATGTTGACGCATGACTGAGCGATAAGGCGCGAGATAACGAAGGCTGAAATCGTGCACCATCACGGTCTTATCGGCCGTATAGATTGCCCTGTCGTACATCTCATTGCGGCGCGCCAGTTCAGCCGCGACCAGCAATTGTTGATCGTTAAAATTGCGTATCGTCCAATTCCATTCGCGCAACGCATCTATGCGCATATCCATGCGATAAAGCGCAATCGCACGCTGCACTCCTGGCAGTCTTTCCATGTCTTCCAGCGCCTTCTTGTCAGGCTGGAAAGCGGGCTGCGCGGCGCTCAGCACAGGGGTGCCGCTAATTTCCTCGCGCGCCAATTCACCATAAAAGGTGTGTTCCGCGCTCAAGGGAACAAAAATTTCCAGCGCATCGACATGACGGCCAAGCGCCTGCAATGCGCGCGCCTTCCAGTAGCGCCATGTTGCTTCGTTCTGCTGCAAGCCTGCCATCGCCTCTATCCCTGACAGCACACTGCCCCAATCCTCTACCCTAAGCGCTGCGCGAACCCGCCAGGCTTGCTGCTGATCATTGAGCGGTTCATCGCCCGCCTCGGCATACCACTGCAACGCACGCGCATCGTGCTTGCGCGCTGCCTCATAGGCCAGCCAGCCGTAAAAATAGAATCGTTCATTTTCCGGAAAACTCGCCTTGATTTTTTCCCAGCGCGCCACTGCCATATCCGGTGACTGTCTGGCCAAGCGCAGCAGGGCAAAAAGCGCCACCCTTCTCTGCCCTTCGCTTTTGACAGGCGCACGCTCAAGATAGCGGCTTGGGTTATTCATCGCGCGATCCAGCGCGACTGCTGAAATTGCCAATCGTCCCGACAATTTTGCGGCAAGCGATTTGGCAAGCGTCACATTGCCAGCCTCCAAGGCCAAACGCTGCCGCTGCCAGATGTCCTTCTCGCTGATCGCGCCTGCCGAAATGGCCGCATCAAACGGCACACCGCAGCTCTCGGGCATCTCTTTTGCGCTGAACCACAGGTCATGCGCCTCTTTCAGCACAGAAGCATCCTGACGCATCATCCGGGATTGCAATGCATAGCAGACAAGCTCGACATCGGGATTCTTGAGCTTGGGATACTCGCTGTCAAACAAGTCCCACTGCTGTTTCTTTCCCAGCTTCTTGAGCCACTCGACACGCATCCTGTCGATCAGCGGCGTGTCCTCGGGGCGCGCCAGATATTCACGCATGCTATTGGCATCAGCCGTGTCCAGATTCAGTCTCAACTGGTAATAGGCAGCATAGACTTCAAACGGTGTATTTTGCAAACGCGTCGCAAGCGCAGCCAATTGACGCGCGTTTCCCGAGCGAAAGGCGTCACGGGCTGCCAGGAAATCATCGTCCTGACCGGCCAGCGCTTGCGTGGTCATCAAAAGGATAAGCAGGAAAAGGAATCTCATCGGAAAACTGTTGCTAACTTAACTGCTGGCGAGCATACCACGGCTATCCTTCGCGTGGCATTTGCTCTGTATAATTCACAGTTTTTTAGGAATTTCGTCATGTGGTTTAAGAACATCTTTATCTACCGCTTGCCTATAGATTGCAAAATCGCGACCGGTACCCTGCAGGAAAAACTGGCACAGAAACCCCTGTTGCCCTGCAGCGGGCTGGACAAACAGAGTCGCGGCTGGGTTTCCTGCCTCGACGATGACCGCCTGGTTCACTCGGCTAACGGGCATATCCTGTTTGCGTTGGGATCCGAGCAGAAGTTGCTGCCTGCTTCCGTGATCAACCGCTTTACCAAGGAGCGCGTCACACATATCGAAGCACAACAGGGTTACAAGGTAGGCCGCCGTGAGCTCAAGACCATCAGGGAAGCCATTACCGAAGAACTGCTTCCCAAATCCTTCTCCCTGCTGCGCACTACACATGCATGGCTGGATACGGTCAATAACCGCCTGATCATCAATGCCGCCTCCATCTCGCGTGCAGAGGAATTGCTGGAATTTTTGCACAAGACACTGGACGATATGCCGGCAAGCCCTCTGCACACCGCGCTTTCCCCGGTATCCGCGATGACAGACTGGCTGGCCAGCAATCTGGCTCCGGCAGGTTTTACCATAGACCGCGAACTGGAACTTCGCGCAACTGGCGACAGTCGGGCATCCGTTCGTTACGCCAACCATGCGCTGGAAGGGGAAGAAATTCCAGCCCACATCCAGTCGGGGAAACGTGCGATTCGCCTGGGCCTCACCTGGAATAGCCGTGTATCCTTCGTGCTGAACGAGCAGCTGCAAATCAAAAAACTGCAATTTCTTGACATCCTCAAGGAAGAGTCCGCCGCACAGGCAGAATCCGCCGAAGAGCTGTTCAAGCTTGATTTTACTCTGATGACGGGCGAACTTGCCAGGATGCTGAACGACCTGACGGAAGCGCTAGGCGGGGAAATCATCACCCTTTAAAAATATTTTCGAGTTTTGTGAACTTTTTCAAAACAGGCTTGCCAGAGTAGGCAGTTAGCGCAAGCTATCACCCATTCACCCCCTGAATGGGTATCTTAACTCTCCCTAAATAGTTAAGACGTTTGCCCCTGACCTTAATGGCTCAGGGGCTTTTTTTATCCTGCCATTCAATCCGGATCAGAGCAAGCCCCGTGGCTTGCGGGGTGCACCTGCGAACAGCCTATCATATACCCTGCAAGGCAGCCATTTCAGCACCCGGCCTGCCAACCCCATCTGCCAGGGAATCACGGCAAAAGGTGTCTGGCGCGCGATGGCACGTGCGATGCGCCTTGCCGCTTCATCCGCCTCAAGAATAAACGGCATGGGGTAAGGGTTGATACTCGTCATGGCGGTTCTGATATAACCCGGGCAAACCGTCACCACCTTCACCCCGCTGCCGTGCAACTCAACGCGCAGCGACTCGAGATAGGAAATCGCGGCAGCCTTGGATGCGGAATAAGCACCCGCTCCGGGCAGGCCGCGAAATCCCGCCACACTGGCAATGCCCACCAGTGTTCCGCGCCTTGCCTCGCGCATTCTTGCCACAAAAGGCTGGAAAGTCTGCAGCATGCCAAGCACATTGACATCCATCACCTGCTGGAAGGCATGGATATCCTCGGCATATTCGGTCAGCGTGCCCACGCTGACCCCTGCGTTGGCAACGACGATATCAGGCAAGCCGACGCGCGAAACGAAATCGCCAGCCGCCTCTTCAAGCGCAGCCGCATCGCGCACATCCATCTGGTACCAATACACTTTTCCCGGAAATTCTGCCGAGAGCGTTTGCAGCAGGTCGGCGCGGCGCGCAATGGCCGCAAGAATTGCGCCGCGCTCAAGATAATGGCGCGCAAGCGCCAACCCCAGGCCGCCTGAAGCACCGGTGATGACAACTCGCAGACAGGATTGAGACATGAGGATTGATGGGTGAGAAAAACCAGCGATTCCGCTTTTAGCGCTATCCTCGGTCCTCAATCCTCTTATCCTGACTAATGTTTGGCAGAATGCGCCTTGCGCTCGCTTCTCACCATCGCGATCACTTCATCGAGCGCGCGCAGGGTTGCTGCAGGCTGCAAGCCGGTGATCACATATCTGCCATCCACAATCAGCGTTGGCGTGCCATTGATGCCATAGCTGCGTATCATCTGTTTGGCGCGGGTAATTTCACTGTTTACCGTGAATGAATTATAGGCCGCGATGAACTTCGCCTTGTCCACCCCCTGGCTTGCGACAAAGGTGGAAATCGAATTCAGATCATGCAAATCCATATTCTTCACATGTATCGCCTGGTAGATCGGATCCTCCAGCTGTTTGCTTTGGCCCAGCGCCTCCAGCGCATAATAGGCGCGTGCAAGCGGCTCCGTTGAATCGCGAAATATTGTGGGAACAAACACCATCTCGACATCACCAGGCATGGATTTCTCCCAGCCCATCAGCTCGTTATGCAAATGATAGCAATGCGGGCATTCGTAGAAGAAGAACTCCATCACCTCGATTTTCTTCGTGCTTGCAGGCTGCGGCGTGGCCAGCATGGAATAATCGGTGCCGAGCTGTGCTGCTGAAAAAGCCGCGCCGGAAAACAGGAATGCGACTGCAAAAAGAAAGAACTTGAACCCGGATTTCATTTATTTCTCCTTCAAAGGTATGGGAAACTGTCAATGCGACTGTGTAGCCTCGAATCCACC
>JAJXWG010000062.1 GCA_021781695.1 Pseudomonadota bacterium | reverse complement strand
TTTGCAAGATCGAACAAAACCGCGATGGCTTCCGCGGTGTTGAAGTCGTCGTCCATCGCGACCTTGAAGCGCTGCGCATGGGGCTCGTTCCAGTCAACACCCTTCCCCACTCCCCCTTCACACTTGAGTGCGGTATAAAGCCTCGAGAGCGCGCCCTTCGCATCGTCGAGATGCGCATCTGAATAATTCAAAGGGCTGCGGTAGTGCGCGCGCAATATGAAGAATCTCACGACTTCCGGGTCGTACCGCTCCAGCACCTCGCGTATCGTGAAGAAATTGCCCAGGCTCTTGGACATCTTCTCGTTGTCTACGCGCACGAAACCGTTGTGCATCCAGTAGTTCACGAACTGGCACTGGTTGGCCCCCTCGCTCTGCGCGATCTCGTTCTCGTGATGCGGAAACTGCAGGTCGGCCCCGCCGCCGTGTATGTCGAAATGCTCGCCCAGCAGTTTTGAGCTCATCGCCGAGCATTCGATATGCCATCCGGGACGGCCCTTGCCCCACCGTGAGTCCCATTTCACCTCGTCCGGCTCGTTGTCCTTGGCATGCTTCCACAGCACGAAGTCGAGCGGATCGTGCTTGTTGCCGTCCACTTCCACGCGTTCGCCTGCGCGCAGGTCTTCCAGCGACTTGCCGGAGAGCTTGCCGTAGCCTGCAAATTTTCTCACTGCAAAATTCACGTCCCTGTCGGCCGCCTGATAGGCAAGGCCGTTTCTTTCCAGATTTTCTATCATGGCCAGCATCTCTGGCACATATTGCGTAGCTCTCGGCTCATGATCGGGCGGCTGCACGCCCAACCTCTCCGCATCCTCGTGCATCGCGTCTATGAATCTTTGCGTGAGACTATGGATGGACTCGCCGTTTTCCGCAGCGCGCTTGATGATCTTGTCGTCGATGTCGGTGATGTTGCGCACATAGGTCACATCGTAGCCGCTGCTTTTCAGCCAGCGGTAAACCATGTCGAACACCACCATCACGCGCGCATGCCCAAGGTGGCAATAGTCGTACACCGTCATGCCGCACACATACATGCGCACCTGGTTGGGAACCATGGGTGTAAATTCCTGCTTGTCGCGTTTGAGCGTATTGTAGATTTTTAACATGGCAACTCAGAAGGTCATCGGCTTGTTTTCGTTGAGGTTCAACCAGCCCTTGACGATGCGGTAGATGATCCAGAAAAAATTGGCCGACAGGATGAACATGCCGATCAGGAAGAAAAATGTCGCCGCACCGATCGCGGCCCACAGCAGCCCGAACCAGAAGGTGCGTATCTGCCAGCTGAAATGACTTTCCAGCCAGGTTCCCGCCACCTCGTCCTTTTTGACGTAGTTTATGATGATGCCGATGATCGCTGTGATGCCTGCAAAATAGGAAAGCGCATACAGCACATAGACAACCTGTGTCAGACTCTTGAGCGAATTCAGACGCTCTTCATCCGGCACGCTCATGCTTGCTCCTTGGTCCATGAATCCTTCAGTGTCACGGTGCGGTTGAACACCAGCCTGTCTTTGGGCCTGTGATCGCGGCGGTCCGTGCAGAAATAGCCCAGACGCTCGAACTGATAGTGCGTTTCGGGCGCCGCATCCTGCACTGCAACTTCGACCCAGCCCTGCACCACCTTTAGGGAATCGGGATTAAGATAATTGCAAAAATCGACTTCCCTGTCCGCATCTGGCCTCGCAACCGTGAACAGCCTGTCATACAGCCTGATCTCCGCAGGGATAGCATGCTCGCAAGACAGGAAGTGGATCACACCCTTGACCTTGCGCCCTTCGGGATTCTTGCCGAGCGTTGCATGGTCTATGCTGCACTTGAGCTCAACGACATGGCCGGACGCATCCTTCACGACTTCATCGCAGCGCATCACATAGCTGTGGCGCAGCCGCACCTCGCCGCCCAGGGTCAGGCGCTTCCAGCCGGCCGGCGGGACTTCTGCAAAGTCGTCGGCCTCGATGTAAAGTTCGCGGCCGAAAGGCACGACGCGCTTGCCGAGTTCGGGTGCATTGGGATGGAAATCCGCCTCGCGCGCCTGTGCGCCGTCGAAGTTGCTGATCGTCACTTTCAAGGGGTTGATGATAGCCATCACGCGCGGCGCGCATGGCTCGAGGTCTTCGCGTATCGCGCCTTCCATGATCGCCATGTCCACGCTGTTCTCGCTTTTCGACACACCAATGCGTTTGGCGAATTCGCGCAGCCCGCTGGCCGTATAGCCTCTGCGGCGCATGCCCTGTATGGTCGGCATGCGCGGATCGTCCCAGCCGGATACATGCTTCTCGTTCACCAGCTGCAAAAGCTTGCGCTTGCTGGTGATGGTGTAGTGCAGCTCAAGGCGCGAGAATTCGTACTGGCGCGGATGGCATTCAACGCTCACGTTGTCCAGCACCCAGTCGTAAAGCGGCCTGTGATCCTCGAACTCCAGCGTGCAGATCGAATGCGTGATGCCTTCCAGCGCATCCGAAATGCAGTGCGTGTAGTCATACATCGGATAGATGCACCACGCGTCATGAGTGCGGATATGGTGCGCACGGCGTATGCGGTAGATCGCAGGGTCGCGCAGATTGATGTTGGGTGAGGCCATGTCGATTTTTGCGCGCAGCACCCTTGCGCCGTCGGCAAACTCGCCCGCCCTCATGCGCGCGAACAGATCGAGATTTTCAGAAATGCTTCTGTCGCGGTATGGGCTGTTCTTGCCGGGCTCGGTCAGCGTGCCTCGGTATTGGCGCATCTCATCCGCACTGAGGTCTTCCACATAGGCCAGCCCCTTGTTGATGAGTTCGACCGCAAAGCTGTAGAGCGCCTCGAAATAATCCGACGCCCACTTGACATCGCCGTCCCACTGAAATCCCAGCCAGCGCACATCCTCCTGTATGGATTCCGCATACTCGAAGCTTTCCTTTTCCGGGTTGGTATCGTCGAAGCGCAAATTGCACTTTCCCTGGTAATCCTCTGCCAGGCCAAAATTCAGGCAGATGGATTTCGCGTGTCCCACATGCAGATAGCCGTTGGGCTCCGGCGGAAAGCGCGTGACGATGCTGCGATGACGGCCTGTTGCCAGATCCGCATCGATGATGGTTCGGATAAAATTTGATGCCGGGGTGCTCGCCGTGCTCATGCGGGGCTTTCCTGAATGGGGTTGAAGAAAATTCAGATACGGATTTTACCCGAATTGCGCATGCCATTTTCATACAAATGGAACAATATGCATCAACCTGTGTGAAAACACACCGGATATTTGGTAGAATCCGTGATCAGCCATTATGGGCACGCGCCAAGCTACACTCACAGGACACGAATTACCGATGAATATATTGAATCACCTGACACGTTTCAATCTGTCTGTTGCAATGCTGTTGGGCACGATGCTGTTAAGCGCAAGTGCCGGCGCCGATGAGCTGCAGGATGCCACGCTGCTTTTCAAGCAGGGACAGCAAAGCCAGGCGCTGAGCAAGATCAACGGCTATCTGGCCGTGAAACCCAAGGATGCACAGGGACGTTTCCTGAAAGGGCTGATACTCACCGAACAAAACAAGACCGCAGACGCCATCAAGATTTTTGCCGACCTGACGCAGGACTATCCGGAACTTCCGGAGCCCTACAACAACCTCGCCGTGCTTTATGCCAGCCAGGGCCAGTACGACAAGGCAAGATCAGCGCTGGAAATGGCGATACGCACGCATCCCAGCTATGCGACCGCCCATGAAAACCTGGGCGACATCTACGCAAAAATGGCAAGCCAGGCCTACAACCGCGCTTTGCAGCTCGACAGCAGCAACACCACGACTCAAACCAAGCTGGCAATGATACAGGACCTGTTCTCCGAAAAACCGCATGCCGGCGTTCAGCACAGCACCGTGATCTGCAGCAAGCCTGCCGCTGATGCACCAAAGATAGCCGCAACCGCACCGGCAGCACCTCAGGCAGCGCCAGTCAAGGCGGCAAGCAAGGAAGCCGCATCCAACAAGGCGCCTGCAGTCAACAAAGAACCTGTTGCAAACAAGGTGCCTGAAACCGCCAGGGTCGCCGAGACTCCGGCAGCAGACAAGGCGATAGAAAAAATCGTAGAAGGCTGGGCGGATGCCTGGTCATCCAAGAACGTGAAGAAATACCTTTCGTACTATGCAGGCGACTTCAAGACGCCCAACGGAGAAAGCCGCGCCTCCTGGGCTGAAATGCGCCGCGACCGCATCAGCAAACCCAAGGACATCGAAGTCGGCATAAGCCACATGAAAGTTAAAGTCACCGACGACAACCATGCAACCGTCAGGTTTCATCAGGATTATCGTGCCAGCAACTTCAAGGCATCCGGGAGCAAGACCCTGCTGATGGTCAAGTCCGGCAACAGCTGGCGTATACAGGAAGAGCGCGCGGATTGATGCGTATATTGACATTCACAATAGGTTGTCTGCTTTTCGGAATGGTGCATGCCGCACCCGACGACTCGCGCGCGACCGAAGTCAAACTGGCAAAGAGCCTGATCGACATTCATAACGACCGCCTGGATGTCGCGATGAACGAGGTCGACAGCGTGCTGCGCGTCAATCCCAATTACAAGCTTGCACAGCTGGTCAGGGGTGACCTGCTGATGGCCAAGGCAGGCGCGATTTCCAGCTTTGGCAACGCACCCCACGCTCCCGGAGACAAAATCCAGGATCTGCGCGACGAGGCAAGAGTGCGCCTGCAGCGCGCCCAGTCCCAGCCGCAGACCCAGTACGCGCCCCGTTATCTGTGGAAACTGAACGACCAGCAGAAGTACGCACTGGTGGTGGACACCAGCCGCTCCACGATGTATGTATACGAAAACGTCAACGGCGAGCCGCGCTATGTGACGGATTTTTATGTCACGATAGGCAAGCTCGGCACCGAGAAACTCGCTTCCGGCGACCAGCGCACCCCGATAGGCGTTTACTTCGTCCGCGCAAGCCTTCCGAAAAAGCAGCTTTCAGACATCTATGGCAGCGGCGCTTTTCCGTTGAGCTATCCGAACGAATGGGACAAGCGCAATGGCCGCACAGGCAGCGGCATCTGGCTGCACGGCACGCCCAGTAATACCTACAGCCGCCCGCCGCGCGCGAGCAACGGCTGCGTGGTGCTCAACAATGACGACCTGAACAGGCTGGCCCCATATCTGCAGGTCGGCATCACGCCTGTCATCATCACCAACAAGATGGCCTGGGACAACAGGCAGGATGATGCGGACCGCACTGCGCTGCTGCATGAGATAGAACGCTGGCGCCGCGATTGGGCAAGCCTCGACACCGCCGCCTATCTGAAACATTACGCACACAACTTTGCCAGCGAGGGCGACAACTATGCCGCCTGGGCACACCAGAAAGAAGCCGTCAATGCCGGAAAATCCTGGATCAAGGTCGACCTCTCCGAACTCAGCCTGTTCACCTATCCTGATCAGCCCGACATGGTGGTGGTCGATTTCGTTCAGGACTACAAGAGCAGCAATCTTTCGAACCACATGAAAAAGCGCCAATACTGGATCAAGAAAGACAACCGCTGGCAGATTATTTATGAAGGCTCGGCATGAAAAAAATGCTGCTCTCGCTGTTCGCGGCACTGCTCTGTTTTGCGATGCAACCCTCCTATTCTTCAACTCAAGGCAAAAAAACCATGGTCAAACTGCACACCAATTTCGGCGACATCACCCTGCAACTGGACGCGGATAAAGCGCCCGTCACCGTCAAGAATTTTCTCGAGTATGTCAATTCCGGCTTCTATGACAATACCCTGTTTCACCGCGTGATCGACGGCTTCATGATACAGGGCGGCGGCTTCGAGCCAGGCATGAAGCAGAAGAAAACCCATGCACCGATTGAAAATGAAGCTGCGAACGGCTTGAAGAACGAAAAATACACCATCGCGATGGCGCGCACCAGCGACCCGCAATCCGCCACCGCGCAGTTCTTCATCAATGTGAAGGATAACGATTTTCTCAATTACACCGCGCCTAACTCGCAGGGCTATGGCTATTGCGTGTTCGGCAAAGTGATCGAGGGCATGGACGTCGTGGATGCGATCAAGAAGGTCAAGACCGGCAGCCAGGACGTGCCCAGGGAAGACGTGATCATCACCAAGGCGGAAGTCGTCACACACTAGGATACAGGATTCGGGATTCAGGATTCAGTTACAAAGTTGCACCGTATTTTCTGAGACCTGCATCCTGATTCCCGCATCCTGATATGCCCTATACCTTATTCATCTCCGACCTGCATTTGAGCGCCGACCATCCGCAAACGATGGCAGCGTTTGAGCGCTTCATCTCAAGCAAGGCGCGCAAGGCGGAAGCGCTTTACATACTGGGCGACCTGTTCGAATACTGGGCGGGCGACGACGATCTTCATGACCCTTTCCACCTGCAGGTGATCGGCGCGCTCAAGGGTTTGACCGGCACGCGGGTCTATCTGATGCACGGCAACCGCGACCTGCTGATGGGCAAAAGACTGGCCGAGGCCTGCAACGCAAAGCTGCTCGATGACCCTTTCCTGACAGACCTTTATGGCACACCGACTTTGCTCACGCACGGCGACATGCTGTGCACCGACGACATCGAATATCAGCAATTCCGAAAACATGTCCGCTCAGCCGAATTCCAGAATGAGTTTCTTGCAAGGCCGCTAAAAGCGCGCAAGGCTTACATCGAGCAGCTGCGCATGCAAAGCGACATCGAAAAGCAGCATAAGGGAATGGACATCATGGACGTCAATGTCGATGCTGTCGCCAGCCTGCTGCGCGAACATGGCTATCCGCGCCTGATACACGGCCACACACACAGGCCAAAACGCCACGAACACAGCGTGGATGGGCATCTTTGCGAGCGCTGGGTGCTTGGGGACTGGGACACACAGGCAAATGCGCTTTATGCCGACGCCAATGGCGTCCGCTGGGAAACCTTTTAGGCCCATCATTCACGCGGCTGAAATCTAACTGTCACAGGCCGGCAACATCCCCGTGGCATCCTTGATGCATGGGAAATAATAAAGCCAGTCTGCCATTGCTGCGTTCGGACATGCTGCTGCCAACATGAATTCGCAACAGGTCAGATCCATCTTCCTCTCGGACATACACCTTGGCACCAAGGCCTGTCAGGCAGGGCAACTGCTCGAATTCCTGAAAGCCTATACTTCCGAGCATCTGTTCCTGCTGGGCGACATCATAGACCTGTGGTCCATGAGCCGCGGCGGTGTGCACTGGACACCCGAACAGAACACCTTCGTGCAGAAAGTGCTGCGCCGCGCGCGGCACGGGGAAAAGGTATATTTCATTCCCGGCAATCACGACGAGGCGATGCGCGAATATGTCGGCACATCGTTCGGCGATGTGCTGGTATTGTCAGAATATGTCCACACCGCAAAGGACGGGCGGCGCTACCTGCTGCTGCACGGGGACGCATTCGACCAGGTCACGCTACATCACCGCTGGGTCGCGGTGCTGGGGGACATTTCCTACAACCTCCTGGTGCGCATCAATGTTTACCTGTCCTGGATGCGGCGCACGCTGAAGCGTCCCGGCTACTGGTCGCTGGCGGGTTATGTCAAGCGCCGCATAAAAACCGCGCTGACCTTCATTTTCAACTTCGAGGATTCCGTGATCTACCATGCCAGGGAACGCGGCCTGGACGGCGCGATCTGCGGCCACATACACTGGGCGATGATCAAGGAAATCGACGGGCTGACCTACATGAACTGCGGCGACTGGGTGGACAGCTGCACTGCAATCGTCGAGCATCTGGACGGCCGCATGGAGCTGATCAGGTGGAACTCAATCCACCATCAAAACCCATGAAGATTCTTTTCATCTCCGACGTTTACTTCCCGCGCGTCAACGGCGTCTCGACCTCGATCGAGACCTTCCGTCACGAGCTCGAGGCGCTCGGTCATACGGTCCACCTGATCGCACCAGACTACAAGACGCCGAGCGAGGACGAGTCAAACATCCTGCGCATCCCTGCGCGCAGCGTGCCGATGGACCCCGAGGACCGGTTCATGAGTTACCGCGCAGTCATGGCACATCTGCACAGGCTTCAGGATGAGCGCTACGACATCATCCACATACAGACGCCCTTCGTCGCGCATTATCTCGGCATAAATCTGTCGAAACGCCTGAACATTCCCTGCGTGGAAACCTATCACACTTTTTTTGAAGAATACCTTTACCACTATGTCCCGTTCGTCCCGAAACGATTGATGCGCCATATTGCAAAACGCTTCTCGCATCATCAGGGCAACAGCCTGGATGGCATGGTCGTGCCCTCTCACCCCATGCTGCATGTGCTCAAAAGCTACGGCGTTGCAACGCCCACCGAAGTCATACCGACCGGCATCGAACCCGAAAGCTTCGCGCAGGGCGACCGGGCCGCATTCCGCGCAAAATACGGCATCTCTGAGGAAAGGCCAGTGCTGCTTTTCGTCGGGCGCG
>JAJXWG010000061.1 GCA_021781695.1 Pseudomonadota bacterium | reverse complement strand
TCATCCCCTGTTCGACGATCGCATAGGCGCGCGCACCCAAGCCCGTGCCCAGAAAGATATCAGTGACATCCCGGCGTCTGACCTTCTGGTTGTTGATGAAATAGCTGGACTCGCCATTGCGCTGCAGTACGCGCCCTATGGAGATTTCTGCATAGCTTGCCCACTGGCCTGCAGCCTTTCCCAGCGAATTGTCGAATACCAGCTCTACGCTTGCGCGCGCGACAGGTTTGCGCTTGTCGGAGCCGTTGAAAATCACGTCCTGCATGCTCTCTCCGCGCAATGCCTGGGCCCGGGACTCACCCAGCACCCAGCGCAGCGCATCGATGACATTTGATTTTCCACACCCGTTCGGCCCCACCACACCGACGATTTGACCCGGCAGATGCATATGGGTAGGATCGACGAAAGACTTGAATCCGGCTAACTTGATTTGTGAAAGACGCAATTTGGCAGTCGCAGCGATATAATATGCATCATTTTAACCCAAACCATCCGTAAAATGACTACCCAAGCCAGCAAGACCCTGGAAACATTCCCCAACCCCCAGCTGCTACGCGATTATCACATACACATGGAAATTCCGGAGTTTACCTGTCTGTGCCCCAAGACCGGGCAGCCGGATTTTGCAACGCTGATACTCGACTACATCCCGGGTGAGCAATGCGTGGAATTGAAAAGCCTGAAGCTTTACATGTGGTCGTTCCGCGATGAAGGGCATTTCCACGAAGCTGTCACCAACCGCATACTGGACGACCTGGCCGCGGCCTTGAAGCCCCGCTTCATGCGCCTTACTGCCAAATTTTATGTGCGCGGCGGCATTTTCACCAACGTGGTTGCTGAGCATCGGCAAGAAGACTGGCAACCGGCGCCATTCGTTGAACTTTCCCGGTTTGAAAACCAGTCGAATACAAGGGGCTGACACTAAAGTTTTGGATGTTAACGCCGATAAATGTCATACGGTAGTTTATAATCGAGGTGCAAAATGACGACGCTGACTATGGATATGAGCAGTTACGAAACCGAATGCGGAGATCAGCCGGACTGCCTTGAAATTGCGGGCTGGAACCCGGCTTTGCAAGCCTGCCAGAAAGAAAGCGGCAAGATCATGCCGACTGACCTGCTTATCACCGACGCCGAGGCTTTCCTGGAAACCATGTACGCCTATCAAAGCTGACATGCAGCAAGGCGACCAGAAGACCGGGGAGACTGCATCATCTGAATTGCTGATGTTGCGTGACAAGCTGCGCGCATTCGCCGACGAGCGAGACTGGGATCAGTTTCATACCCCCAAAAATCTGGCGATGGCCTTGATGGTCGAAACCGCCGAACTGTTGGAGCACTTTCAATGGCTGACCCCGGACCAGTCCTCTGATCTGACAGAAAAAAGCAGGGTAGCCGTCAAGGAAGAACTGGCCGATGTCTTGCTGTATCTGGTGCGCATTGCCGACAAGCTCGGCGTCGATTTGCTTGAGGCGGCCCTGCTCAAGATGGAAAAAAATGCACTGAAATATCCGGCTGACATCGTTCGTGGCAGCGCGAAAAAGTACAACGAGTATTGAATTCTCCGACGGACAACGACATGAACGATATCCCACACAAGAAACGCGCTGACCTGACAGATGCCAGGGTTAAAAAGATAGGGCTAGCCACAGCAAGGCTGCACCGCATCCTGAAGGAGCTTGGCCACACCCGCCGTCTGGAAAAAACCGCATCCACCATGCCGGATGCGCGAGAGCGGCTTTCCTTCATAGACAAGTCCATGCACGACGCATCCGAAAAAACCATCAGTGCAGTCGAGTCATCGCTGCCGCTGGCGACCCAAAACAGGGCAACTTGCAGCGAATTGTCCATGCGCCTTGCAGACGCCCAATTTGTGGAGCATCAGCCTCTCATCATGGATACCATATCCAGACTCGGAGAGATTGCAATGGCGGAAGAGACCGTACGCCACAACCTGATGCAAATCATGGAGGCTCAGGAGTTTCGCGACGTGGCAGGACAAATGGTCAACAAGATCGTGGGCGCAGCCGTCGAGATTGAGAACATACTTCTCGACATCCTCATGGAATATGCGCCGAATGCCCAGGACTCATTGATCAGCACCGCAGGACTGACTGCAGGGCCGGGACATCAGTCCAGCGTCAATGGACAAGACGAAGTGGATGACCTGCTGGCTTCGCTTGGCCTTTGATAAAATTTCTGCAGCCTTCAAACTGAAAATGCCATGAAACGCAATCCGGGTTCTGAAACAGGAAAATCGGAAGGATGGATGGCTACGCGCATTCAGCTTCTGATCAAGCACCGTGTGCAGGTATTCCAGATCATTCTGGCGATGATCTTTTTTTTGCTCGCAGTAGGCAGTCTCCAGTACCTGCCGATGCTGGCCGTCTGGTTCCATGTCAGCGACATGGTGCTAGGCAAAGTCATGGTGTACAGCCTGCCGGTATGGATTGCACTGGCCTTCTTTTTGATCTGGCGTTCCTGACGCTAAGGGTTTGCCTGCCCTCCGGCATCCTTCATCAACTGCGTCACCCCGGTTGGCGTGACGACTTTTGCATCCGCTGTTTTTTCCTGCGTCATGTCCACGAAATAGCCTGCCCCCCATGACAGCAAGGAGGCAATGACAAGCACCAGTATGCCGCGCGTCGGGCCTTTGGGTATGCCTTGTTCATCCAGATAGCGATGGATATACCAGGCAGCGACAAAAAACACGACCGTCGAAATGACCAGATTCCACATGGAAGGCATCGAGAACATGATTGCTTACTCTTGAATTGATCTATCCGGCACCTGCATTACGTCCGCCCCATCGTGCCGGCGGGCGCGGCACGCAGATATTGCGGAGGCCAGTTGACTGCCTGCCCCAGCGTCTGTGCAGCGGCAAGCGGCCAGCAGGGGTTGCGCAATATTTCCCGGCCTATGAGCACCATGTCAGCCTGATTGCTGCGGATGATGTGATCGGCCTGTGCTGCTGATGTGATCAGGCCGACCGCGGCCGTAGGAATGCCGGCCTCCCGGCGCACCCTCGCTGCGAATTCGGTCTGAAAACCGGGACCAGCGGGAATCTTTGCAGTCGGCAGCAAGCCTGCTGAAGACACATCCACCAGATCCACGCCTGATGCCTTCAGCATCCTCGAGAGTTCAACCGTCTCATCGATGTCCCATCCTCCCGCAGCCCAGTCAGTTGCCGACAGGCGGATCAGCAGCGGCAACCTTTCAGGCCATGCCATTCTCACCGCATCGACGACCTCGCGCACCAGACGGATACGACCCTCGAAGCTGCCGCCATAGGCATCGGTACGGCGGTTGGAAAGTGGCGACAGGAACTGGTGCAGCAGATAGCCGTGCGCTGCATGTATCTCCAAAGCCTCGAAGCCTGCCCCATGCGCGCGACGCGCGGCAGACACGAATTGCGCAATCACCTCCCTGATGCCCGCCAGGTCGAGCTCATCGGGCGGCGCATAGTTATCGCCAAAGGCAACCGGAGACGGTGCGACAGTGCGCCATCCGCCATCCGCCTCTGCAAGCGTGCACTGCGCCTGCCAGCCAAGACCCACGCTGGCCTTGCGCCCGGCATGCGCAAGCTGGATGGCAGGCACGCAACCCTGCACCTTGGCAAAACGGACGATGCGCGAGAGTGGTTCGACATGCTGGTCGCCCCAGATGCCAAGATCCCCAAGACTGATTCTTCCCTCTGGCGCGATGGCTGTGGCCTCAATGATCATCAGCGCAGCCCCGCCGACCGCGCGGCTGCCATAATGCACGAAATGCCAGTCGGAGGCCATGCCGTCACGCGCGGAATATTGGCACATGGGCGGAATGCCGATGCGGTTGGCAAATGAAACATCGCGCAACTTGAATGCCTCGAACAGATGTGTCATGACTTGATACTCTTATGGGACAGTGTATAGACTCTAACATACGGCAGCGGTTCCGCAAATCGAACGATGCAACCCATCAGGCAACAACGTCACGTCGTCTGGTGTAAAATGTCAGCCTTACAGGAGGCATGCAATGGAAAACCCCTATCATATCCTTGGCATATCTCCGAATGCGACAGCAGAAGAGATCAAGAAGGCATACCGCTCGCTGGCCATGCGGCATCACCCGGACAGGAGCGGACATTCGAGCGCCGAAAACAGGTTCAATGCGATCCAGAAGGCATATGAGCTGCTTTCCGACCCGAAAAAGAGAGCCGAATACAACCAGAGCATCAGCAACCGCATCATCATAGACCCGGCTGAAGAGGCGGACTCTCTCTGGCGTTCACTGTTCAACCGTTGCGAAATTACGTTCACCGACACACCATGAAAAAAATACATCCTGAATTTGCATATCAGTCCCGCGAGCTTGGCGCCCAGATCGATGACACGTTAGGCGATCCGCCTGACAGGAAATATCACGCAAAAGTCGTCCAGGCCCTGATCGACGAATTCGCCAATGGTTCTGAAATTGACGACGTCAACCTGTTGAGCTTCGCGATCGCCGATCACCTGAAGTACAACGATGCGGCCGGATTGCTAACTCGGGGTGAAGACTACAATCAGGCCGACATTGCAGCAGTGATGGGCATGGTCTCATGCAACAGCGATGCCGCCGAAAAAGCTTTGACTGTGGTTGGACAGAAAAACCCGACCCTGGCATGCCGCGCGATCATCACGGCGTTTTTGTACAAGCACCCCAGACAATGGACTGATGAGGACCACTCGCTCGAATCGCTGCAAAAGAGCGAAGAAGAAGACGAGGAAGAGGATCAGCTAATGGGCGGCCACGACATCGAACACCTGTTTGACTCAAGCGGAGATGAAAATGCCTGATCAGAAAACCAATCTGCCCGCAATCAGCCGCCAGATAACCGAACTGGTACTGGCAGGCTCACCGAATCACGCCGAAGAAACACTCAGCGAAGCGGCCGAGCAGTTGGGCGATCTGGCCGTCGTCGAAGTGCTAGATGCGCTGGAGCCACAGGTCGCCTCTATGCATCTTTCGGCCTTCGATGGCGGCAAGCTGTCTCTTGCCACGCTCCTGGTCTCACCCAAGGCCTGGGCGCAGAGCCTGGCATTCTTTGCCGCCCCCTGGAGCGAGGATATGATAGAAGACGAACCCGAACTGCTGGCAGAATCGCTGTTCGCGCATATACACGGCGTCTTGTTCGCCAGCGACGATCAGGACAGGTGCGCCGCACTCATACATGAAGCGCTGGCAACCGACTGGGGGACGACTGCTTTTGCCGCGCTGTTCTCGACCGCAGCGGAGGAAATCGCCGAAATCGCCGTTGATATCCACGACCGCGGTCCATACAGCAGCGGACAGACCTCCTCCGATCACGACATTGTGCCGCTGGCCCTGGCCGTTGCCAGAAGCGATCCCGAAGGATGGGACCGCGTGCTGTTCGAGCTGTTCCCAAACTGGCAACCGGGTGAAAATCCGTTCAGTGCCAGCGAAGACTACGAGGAAGACGAGGAAAGCGACGAAGCTGCCGAGTATGAGCATGCCGGCAGCCGATCCACCCAGGAGATGCTGCTGCGCCTGCGCAAACAGGTGCCGAGCAGGCAGATAGATACCCGCAGCAACCGCCCCAGCCTGGGCGAGGATATTTTTGCGTGACGCGTTCAGGCTGAATGAAACTCGCAAGCCATACCCCGCGGACTCCCCATGTGGTGCAAGCGCTCGAAGCGCTTGCGCTGCAATCCGGCCACGCAGAGGCTGCAAGCCTGCTGCTGCACGAACTCTCAGGCATCACAGTGCTTGTCGCGCGCAGATACACCAACGACAGAACCGCAGATGGCATTCTCGAGGCGTATTACCTGACCATCGGCTGTATCTCGCTGGGAATCAGCCTGAATAGCAATGAGCCTGCGCTGTCCTTTTTGATGAAACACGGCGCAGAACTTGTATTCCAGATGGGATTCCGGAGCATCAAGGAATTGTCAGGACTGCCGGCACAGACGCTGATTGCGGATTTCGACAACGATCCATACATACAGCAGCGCAACATCAAGTCGCTCTTCCTTGAAATTTGCCGCGCCGATCCAAATGCTTCATGGACGGGCGACGAGACATACAAAAAGGAATTGCAGGTTCGGCGCGAAAATCAGAATATCGTCGAATGCGCGAAATGGCTGCGCAGGAATCACTACGCCGGTGCAATCAAGGATGCCGATCTGGATGCCAGTGCAGTGATCGCGGTCGCAGTCATTTTCGCGATCCTTGACGACGGGCGCATTGTCGCGCGCGCCGGACAGAAGGACGTCGAGGAACTGATCCGGCGTGCCCGGGAAATCAAACCCGATGCCGAAACTGGCTGGCAGGCGCTACTTAAGAAATCGCCGCCCGAATTTCAGAACTTGTTGCGCGCGCGCATGGATGAATTCAAAAATACCATCGTCAAGAAAATCCTGTCAAAAACGAAATATGAAAAAGTCATCACGGAGATCCAGAACTGTTACGCAGGCTTAGAACAGGATGTCGACTACGACTGATGCGATCAAAGGCAGTGAACGGGACTCAATCAACTGCTGCCTGCAATTGCGCCACCCTTGCCACCTCGGCCGCTTCACTCATAACGAACTGTGCGAATGCCTGCGCAGCCGGACCGAGACGCTTTCCCTGACGCTGCACCAGATACCATTTCCGAAGCAATGGAAATCCCTGTACATCCAGCATGCAAAGACGGCGCCCGGCCAGCTCGCCATGCAACGACACCACGCCCACGCCAAGCCCCGCTTCCACCGCCTGCTTGATCGCTTCGTTCTTGTTCATTTCCATCGCGACCTTGAGGGTCAGGCCATTCGACTCGAAGAATTTTTCCACGGCGCTGCGCGTACCCGAACCCTGTTCGCGGCCGACGAAAATTTCTTCTGCCAGACATTGCAGGGAAATATCCCGCATCCCTGACAACGGATGTGTCGGCGCGGCAATCACTACCAGCGGATTGTCCATGAAGGGCTGTGCCTCCAGGTCATGGCCTTCCGGTGGCCGCCCCATCAAGGCCAGATCGACGCTGTTGCTGGCCAGATGCTGCAACAGTGTCTCGCGGTTGACCGCATTGAGGCTGACTCGCACATCCGGATGCTCCTGACGGAATGTCGCGATCAGACGCGCAGCCAGATAGCTGGCCGAGCTTGCCACAGATACGGTGATCGTACCGCCCTTCAAGTCCTGCAAATCGGAAATGGCATGCTCCAGGTTGACCAGTTCCCGTCTGACAGCGCGGCTCGTCCCCAAGGTTTCGCGTCCAGCCTCGGTAAGGTGAATGCGCTTTCCAATCTGTTCGAACAGCGGCAGACCCAAGGACGCTTCCAGTTGCTTGATTTGCATTGAAACAGCCGGCTGCGTGAGATAAAGCTCCTCGCTTGCGCGGGAAAAACTTCCGCAACGGGCGACGGCTTCGAGAATATCCAGCTGGCGTAATGTTAGTCTTAACATAAGTAATTGTTTGTCATCTTATCAGAAATTCTGAATATTACTTATGATTTTTGCAGTCTATAATCATTCCAGCTATAGGGCTATTTATCCGCAATTTAATCATGGAGAAGTAATATGGACCAGTCCAATCGTTACGCAAATCTGGATCTGAAAGAAGAAGAACTCATCAAGGGCGGCAATCACATTCTGGTTGCATACAAGATGAAACCCAAAGCGGGATACGGTTATCTCGAGGCTGCCGCACACTTTGCAGCGGAATCATCGACCGGCACCAATGTTGAAGTCTCAACCACCGATGATTTCACCAAGGGCGTCGATGCTCTGGTGTATCACATCGACGAAGCCACCGAAGACATGCGTATCGCCTACCCGATCGATCTGTTCGACCGCAATGTCTCCGACGGCCGCTTCATGCTGGTTTCCTTCCTGACACTTGCAATAGGCAACAACCAGGGCATGGGCGACATCGAGCATGCCAAGATGATCGACTTCCACATGCCCGAGCGTTGCATCCAGATGTTCGACGGCCCCGCCACCGACATCTCCAACCTGTGGCGCATACTCGGCCGCCCAGTCAAGGATGGCGGCTATATCGCCGGCACAATCATCAAGCCGAAGCTGGGACTCCGCCCCGAGCCTTTCGCTCAAGCGGCTTACCAGTTCTGGCTGGGTGGCGACTTCATCAAGAACGACGAGCCCCAGGGCAACCAGGTATTCTGCCCGCTGAAAAAAGTGCTGCCGCTGGTCTATGATTCCTTGAAGCGTGCCCAGGATGAAACAGGGCAAGCCAAGCTCTTCTCCATGAACATCACCGCAGACGACCACTATGAAATGCTGGCCCGCGCGGACTATGCGCTGGAAGTGTTCGGTCCCGATGCCGACAAACTGGCCTTCCTGGTCGACGGATTCGTGGGCGGCCCGGGCATGGTCACCACTGCCCGCCGCCAGTATCCCAGCCAGTACCTGCACTATCATCGCGCAGGCCACGGCATGATCACTTCCCCTTCAGCAAAGCGCGGCTATAGCGC